>JASLJP010000113.1 GCA_030152425.1 Aquirhabdus sp. | reverse complement strand
GTGCAGGCCACCTTGGTCGCTCCATTGATCGTTGTCGGGGGCGTTGTTTTCGTGTTTTTCGGCTTCGATACGCGCGATGCGGGCTTTGAGTTCGGTCTGCAGCTCGACCAGATGTGCGCGGATTTTTGCAGTGTCCATCTTTGATATGTCCTTATTTTTTAAGCTAGCCATTGTCACTATTTTTGGATGCCATTCATGGCGATACGCGCGATAGACGATGAATAGCATACAAGTCAGCACCAAGTCTACGACTATCGTATCGATGATCTCTCAAGGCTGATTGAACCATGTCGTCGGTTTTTTGGCAGGCAAAGACAAGCCCCATCCGATCCAGCAGGATCAGACGGGAGGCGACGGCAAGAAGGGCTTATTTCACCAGTGTGTTGGCGAGTTTATTGGAGAGCCGGATGGCGTTTTTATCGACCAGTCGGAAGAACACTTCAGAAAAAGCAAAGGTCCCAATGATGACCGCCGTGCAGCTCAGCAGGGCTGCGGGGGCGTAATACATCCCGGCACGCTGCAAGCACTCGAACAGGGGTACGCCGACCACATAGAGGATCAGCAGATGGGTCAGGTAGGCAGAGAATGACAGTTTGCCCAGCCAGATGGTCAGGCGGTTGCTGATCGCACGCGCAAGGCGTTGGTTCCAGAGGATCGCCAGCACGATCAGAATACCGGACAGGAAATTTAAGACCTCATAGCTGCTTTCGCCCAGCAGGTTGTTGAACACTTGATAAGACGCACTGTCGATATGCACACCGGAGCAGTACAGCCCCAAGAGCAGGATAACAAAGGCGACAGGTGTCGAAAACGTCTGACGGTAGAGATAGCACAGCGAACCGATCAAAAATGCCGCATAGCCGAGGTAGTCGAGATCGGTACATAGGGCGATGATCGAGATCGGGATCAGCAGGGTCAGCCATTTATTCAGATGGCGTAAATACAGTAAAAAGAACAGCGCAAACGAGCCAATAAACTCGATCTTCATCGTCCACAGCACCCAGTTATATTGACTGGTACCGTTCCAAAACGCGCCAAAGCTACCCTCGTAAAACGCATAACTAAACGAGGTCGGACCGACATCGCCCAGCGAGGCGATCCACTCCGACATGCCCGTCGTGGCAGGGTCGTACAGCGTAAAGGCTGCCCACAGCAACATACACGACGCCAAGGCCGGCAGCATCAGACGCGGATAGCGTTTGATACTCATCGAGATGATTTTTTTAACGGGTTTGGCACTGTTGACGATGGAATAGGTCAGCACCACGCCGGAGAGCACAAAGAAGATATACACCGCAGCGGTGCCCGAATACCAAAACGCAAACGGCGAATGGTGGATCCATAACTCAACGCTTTGCGTGGTCGTCGGATTATCAAAAAAATGATGCAGCGAGGGAAAAAAGGTCAGCGATAAATGCGATAAGACAACAAAAAAACAGGCGATGCCACGGATCGCTTCTGCGGATTCTATTTTTTCATTGGCCATAGAGATCATGTACTTAAAAAGGTGAACGCTTAAACCGTCAGTTTAACATGCCGCGCGCCCAACGAGTGTTGTTAGCCTGTTTACCTAAGACAGACCGCCGTGGTTATCAACAAAGATGATATGCACGACTGACATGCCATGACGCTTAGCCGCGGCGATAGGTCATGATCTTGCCTTTAAACTTGAGCCGTTCGACCTGTTCGCTGCTGGCGCGTGCCATGCTGTAGACGTAGCCTAGCCCTTCCATGGCGCGGGTGAACTCGCGCTGCTGCCGGCGGTCTGGGTCGATGATGATGACCTCGACCGTCGGCTTGGAGTGACGGTCGATAAAGTTGGACAACAGCGCCGGATGATCCGGCTCATACAGCAGGTCGCTGCCGATGATCAGGTCAAAGTCGCCCATCTCTGGCTGTAGCTTGCGCCAGTCGCACTGCCTAAACGCGAGTGGTGCGAAATGATTAAGACTGACGTTTGCGGCCAGAAACTCGCCTGCGGCTGGGTTGTAATCACTTGCGGTCATGTCGGCACCGTGGCGATGTGCCACCAGACTGGCCAGCCCTAGTCCGCAGCCCAGCTCCAGTACACGTAACCCTGCCATCTCATGCACATCGACCAGCTCAGCCAGCAGCCGACCGGATGGCCACATATTGCCAAACAGCGACCACGTGGTGGAGTTAATCCCGGCCAGTTCGGCCGAGCCGGTCGGATCGGCGTATTGCTGGGTGTCTTTGAGGGCGCGAATGACAAAATGATAGCCACCCACACTGATGGTGCTGGTCTTGTATTCGAGGGTATCGGGCAACGGCAGGGGGATCACGGCCAGCGCAACGACGACAGGCGGAATAACAGCAGGGGCGTCGGTGGGGACAGGGATGGTCAGAGGCATGACGTACTCGATATCGCATAAAGCGGCTGGTATAAAAACCATGAGCACGTCAGGATTAATCCAGCGGTATTGGTGCGATTAGCGCACCGATATTGCAGGAATTCGTCATGAACACATCCATAGAGGAGCCTACAAACTACAGGATCACTCGGCATACAACCAGACACGATTTGTAGTCGGCCATAAAGACGTGAAAAATTAGAATATAGTTCTAGGTATTAGGTTATACAAATCAATTGGATAATGGCTTTTTTCAAACAAGTCAAGTCAATAAATAACCATGCTGAATCAAACTACAAAACACCTGAAAAAATATGCAAAACAGCCTGTCGTCGTGTCACGCAATGTTGGCATTCTTCATGCTATATTATTCACACACCATAACTCACACTATTAAAAAAAGCTGGAATCGGCAACGACTGCCGGCATCAAGCAAGGAATAAAGGTTTACTCTATGCGCGCACTTGGCCCCATCGATCTGGTTTTTCTCACCCTTGAAAGTCGTAAGCAACCGATGCACGTGGGTGGCCTGTTTCTGTTTAAACTGCCGGAAAACGCGCCATCGGATTATGTCTGGCAATTCGTACAGACCATACGCGCATCAGATGCCAAACCAGTCCAGCCGTTTAACCAAGTGCTGAATGGCTATTTCTGGGATTACGACTACGATTTTGATATTGATCAGCATTTCCGCCATATCTCGCTGCCGAAACCCGGCCGTGTGCGGGAGCTGTTGACCTATGTGTCGCAAGAGCACTCCGCCCTGTTGGATCGCGCCAAGCCACTGTGGGAGTGCCATATCATCGAAGGGATCGAAGGCGATCGCTTTGCAATGTATATCAAGATGCACCACGCCCTGACCGATGGTGTCGGCGGCATGAAACTGGTGCAGCGCTCATTTACCACCTGCCCGGTCACCGAATCGTCGGTACCCCCTTGGGCAGTGCAGCATCGTCGCAACAAGAAAGTGGGCATCACCCTCAACAAAACCACTCAATTTTTAAACTCGGTGGCCAAGCAACTGCAAATCGCGCCCAATGTGACGCGAGAGGTCTATACCTCGATCACCCAGCGCAAGAATCCGGACTACGTCTCGGTATTCCAAGCGCCGCGCAGCATCATCAATCAACCCGTGTCGGCCTCGCGTCGTTTTGCCGCGCAGTCCTATGATCTGCAGCGCCTGCGCGATATCGCCAAAAAAATCAGCCTACATACCGGCCAAGGCGTGACGATCAACGACATCATCCTCGCCATCTGCTCGGGTGCGCTGCGTGCCTATCTGTCCAACCAAAACGCACTACCGGCCAAGCCGCTGATCGCGATGGTACCGGTCTCGATCCGTCAGGAGGGCGATGACAGTGGCAATGCGATCGCCATGATTCTGGCTAACCTCGGCACGCATCTCAATGGTCCGATGGAGCGCCTCGAGGTGATCCGTCGCAGTATCAAAAACTCCAAAGACCGCGTCAAACGCATGACTCCGGGTGAGTTGCTCAACTACACCGGGATCGTATTCTCCTTGGCCGGTCTAAACCTCGTGACCGGTCTAGCCCCGAAAATCCAGTCATTTAACATCGTGATCTCCAACGTGCCGGGCCCCAAAGAAACCCTGTACTGGAATGGTGCGATGCTGGATGCGCTGTATCCGGTCTCGATCGTGATGGATGGTCAAGCCACCAACATCACCCTGACCAGCTACCGTGGCAAGCTTGAAGTCGGCATCATCGCCTGCCGTAAGACCCTGCCCAGTATCCAGAGCCTGCTCGGTCTGCTCGAATACGAAATCGTGATCTTTGAACGCCTGACCGCCGACCTGCCGCTGACGCGTGACTAAAGCCTCGGCACTGCGGTACGAAAGCTCGCTTCTGGCGGGCTTTTTTATAACAACGGATGGCAGGAATAGCGCATGCTACGTTTCAATAAAAATGGACTAGTCATCACGGGGACGCCCCCCACCCATCAGGCGCTGTTGTTTATCGACAGTGTACTGCGCGGGGTGGGTCAGGTGCTGCTGCAAAACAACAGCTATGCAGGACTGCTGTTTCTGGCGGGGATTTTTTATAACTCGGTGTTGTTTGGCACGGCCGTGCTGATCGGCACGGTGGCCGTTGTGTTTGCATCGACCTCAGCGGCACTGGAGCCACTGGGCATGCCCGCGCTGACCCTCCCCTATGTGGTGGTGGTTTGGTTATTTATACTGGCAGTGCCGGTATTTCCCCGTTTACGATTGGCTTAAGCTTGGAAGCTCTCACCCATGCGTTTATTGTTTATTCATCAAAACCTGCCCGGTCAGTTCCGCCATCTGCTGGAACACTTTGCCAGCAATCCCGCCCATCAGGTTGTGGGCATGGGCGAGCAACTGCGTCTGACGGCCAATGCCGACCGTATTCCCAAAGGCGTGCGGCTGATCGGCTATGAGACGCCGCGCCGTCCGGCCAAGGAGACCCACTACTATCTGCAGTCGACCGAAGCGGCTGTGCTGCGCGGACAGGCGGTAGTGCGGGCGCTGCTGCAGCTCAAGGCCAGCGGCTTTACACCGGATCTGATCTACGCCCATCCGGGCTGGGGTGAGTCGCTGTATATCAAAGATGTCTTTCCCGAGGCACCGCTGCTGAATTTTTGCGAGTTCTATTACCGCTCGCACGGACTGGATGTCGGTTTTGATCCTGAGTTTCCGCATCCGTTTAATGACCAGTTGCAACTTCGCACGCGCAACAGCCGCATCTTGCTATCGCTCGACAGTATGGATCTGGGCATCAGCCCCATGCCGTGGCAAAAAAGTGTCTTTCCCACCGTGTTTCAGTCCAAGATCGAGGTGGTACACGACGGCATCAATACCGACAAACTGACGCCAAACCCCAATGCCACGCTCTATCTCCCGGCCAATGGTACGGGCAGCAGTGACATGACCCTGACACGGCATGATGAAGTGATCACCTATGTCAGTCGCAATCTCGAACCGCAGCGTGGCTTTCATACCTTTATGCGCGCCCTGCCGCGCATGATGCGTGAACGTCCTAAAGCACAAGTGGTGATTGTCGGAGCCGAGGCTTTGCCATAGGACACCCCCTCGGCACCGACAATCACCACTTGTGCTTTAGGACGTTCACGCATCATGCGCGGCAGGGCGCGCATAAAGGTATGAAAGCCACGCTGCGGTTCGAGATTGCGACTGACATAGGTGATCAC
>JASLJP010000092.1 GCA_030152425.1 Aquirhabdus sp. | reverse complement strand
GCCAAGATCCGCCGTGAGCTGCGCAATCAAGGTATGTGCAAGAAACCTAAAGAAAAATTTAATATAAGCTGCGTCTATTCTATCGATAATCCTTATGTGCCCGACAGCAGTTGCAATGCCGGTGGATTGCAGTGTGGCGGCTATGGTTCGGGCATGACGGTGACGGCGACTTTTGGCTTGGTTGCGGCGGCAGAAGTGCTAAAGAAATTAGGGCGTTGAGAGGGTATATGATTGGAGGATTCTATCCATGCAAATAACACATGAAATAGCTGAAATACTAAAGTGCTATGTCTATGTGTACATTGACCCTCGAAATGGACAGCCGTTTTATATAGGCAAGGGACAGGCAAATCGAGTCTTTACGCATTTGAGTGATTTATCCGATACGCATAAGGTTCAAAGAATTGCTGAAATTCGTGCAGAGGGGTTTGAGCCTAGCATAGACTTTCTGAGGTATGGCTTGAGCGAGTCTGAAGCTTCTTTGGTTGAAGCAGCTGCAATTGACCTGATTGGAAAAAAGAATTTGACCAATCAAATTGTAGGGTTTCACAGTGAGTCTTTTCCACGGATGAGGAGTGATGAGTTGATCTCGATACTTTCGGCAAAACCTGTAGATATTGTGCACAAAGTAATTTTGATTACGATCAATAAGCGCTACAGAAGTGATATGACACCGCTAGAGTTGTTCGAGGCGACGAGAGGCGTGTGGAAAATAGGTGGTCGTAGAGAGGCTGCTGACTATGCTATGGCAGTTTATCAGGGTGTAGTCAGAGAGGTATACCAGATAGATGCTTGGTACCCTGCTGGAACGCTTCCGTATGAAACACGCGCCGAAGACAACACTAAAATTGAGGGTCGCTGGGAGTTTAGCGGCAAAGTGGCAACTGAGATCCGAGACATTTATGTCGGTAATTCCGTTGGGAAAAGTGGTCAGAATCCCATTCGGTATGTAAATATTTAAACATTGATGAATAATTGTGGCGGCGACAACGTAATCAATCATGGAGAGATGAGCATGAGTTTAGATCGTTATCGCGGTTGTTTGTTAGGTCTCGCTATTGGCGATGCCATTGGCACGGCGGTCGAGTTTATGCCGCGTGGCTCTTTTCCACCCGTGACCGAGATGACGGGCGGTGGGTTTTTTGAGCTAGAGGCTGGACAGTGGACCGACGATACCTCGATGGCGCTGTGTCTGGCCGAGAGTCTAGTGCGTAATAGTGGCTTTGATGCAGGCGATCAAATGCGTCGCTACTGTAATTGGTATCGTTGGGGCTATTTGAGCAGTACTGGAAAATGCTTTGACATCGGGATTGCCACGCAAAAAGCCTTGATGGATTTTATGCGTACCGAAGATCCCTATGCAGGCAGTGCCGATCCTTTGAATGCGGGCAATGGCTCACTGATGCGCTTGGCACCGGTCGTGATGTACTACGCACCATCACCAACTGATGCTATCCACTACGCGCGTGAGAGTAGCCTCACCACCCATGCCGCACCGGAGTGCTTGGATGCTTGTGCCTTGTTTGCCCACTATCTGCTGCTGGCGCTGGCGGGAAAGTCTAAAGCTGAAGTCTTGCAGCCTGTAAATACGCTAGTGATAGTCAGTCCGAAGGTCGCGTTGATCGGACAGGGGAGTTTTCAGCACAAGTCTATCGACGAGATCAGCAGCAGTGGCTATGTGGTTGATAGTCTGGAAGCTGCATTATGGTGCTTTGCGCAGACGGACAGCTACGAAGCCGCAGTCCTGCAGGCGGCGAACTTGGGCAATGATGCGGATACTACGGCCGCTATCTGTGGTCAACTGGCTGGCGCCTATTACGGTGCAAAGCAGATCCCAGAGCGCTGGCGGCAACTGGTTTACGATGGCGATGCCATCCAAGCCACCGCTGACCTACTTTGGGGCGGCGCTTATATCATGTAGTGAGTTTGTTGCACTCATGTAGTGCGTGATAACAGAATAAGGTTTGACACCAATAGAAACAATAAATAGAATCGAAATTGTAATCAGATGTGTATTTGTCATGAAAGCGTCACTTTTCTTGGAGAAAACGATGAAAAAACAATTACTCGCAACAGCGGTTCTCGCTGCATTGTCACTAAACGTAGCACATGCTTACCAAGCTGAATTGAACGCAGGCGCAGGATACGCCAATGTCAACAGCACACCAGATGACGCAACCGCGTTTAGCCTGGGTGCCTCAATCACCGGTTATCTGGAACCCGTCCGGACTCAAAATGGCCCAGTTGCAGAAGCAGGTTTTATCAATCACGCCAGCAACGCCACTCTGAACTATAACTACACCCAAGCTCAACAATCTGGTTTTGACGACAGCAAAATCAACACTGTCGGGATTGATGCAGAATACTACGTGCCACAATCGATCCTGTACCTCTCGGTGAATGGTGCGCACTCTGAAGAAAACACCACCAGCACAGACGTAACCACCTACGGTGCAGAAATTGGCGTACTGCCGATTCCTAACCTGCTGGTTGCCTTGGGCGTCGCAGTGGTTGACACCGATGTACATACCGATACCGACCCAACCATCCGCGCCAAATGGCTGACCCAACTGGCCAGCGGTAACAGCGTGAACCTCGAAGGCCATGCGCGCTTTGGCGAAAACTCCGATGCATGGGGCGTTAAAGGTGATTTCTATCTCGACCGCACCTTCAGCATCGGTTTGGGCTACGACTCACAAACAGTAAAAGGCGCAGATGACCCATATACCGTCAACCTGAATGCCCGTAAATTCATCACCCCAGTCTTCGGTGTGGGCGCGTCAGTCTATACCGGCAAGACCTTTGGCGAAGACACCTACGGTGTAGGCATCAACGGCACTTGGCGCTTCTAAGACCCTCGCCCTCACGGTAGAGCAGGTCTACGCAAATTAAAAATCCGTCTCGATTGAGGCGGATTTTTTATGGCTGTGATTGGGGCTGCCGCCCATGCATAAAAAAACGAGCCTGATTTAGGCTCGTTTTTTATGGGGTGCAACAGGTGGATTAGACCAGTTCGATTGCAACCGCAGTCGCTTCGCCGCCACCGATACACAGGGCTGCAACGCCTTTCTTGCCGCCAGTACGTTTCAGGGCGTGGATCAGGGTCAGGATGATGCGTGAGCCGGTTGAGCCAACTGGATGACCCAGCGCACAGGCACCGCCGTTGATGTTGACTTTCTCGGCATCGAGGCTGTATTTGTCGATGGCTGCCATGGTGACCATTGCAAACGCTTCGTTGATTTCCCACAGATCGACTTCAGCCGCAGTCCAGCCTGCTTTGGCCAGCACTTTTTCGATCGCACCAACGGGTGCGATGGTGAATTCGCTGGGGTGTTGTGAGTTCGACGCGGTGCTGATGATGCGCGCCAGTACCGGCAGGCCTTTTTCAGCAGCGATGGTCGCGGTGGTCAGCACCAGTGCCGATGCGCCGTCGCTGATCGAGCTGGCGTTGGCGGCGGTGATGGTCCCGTCTTTGGCAAACGCAGGTTTCAGACCGGGGATTTTGTCCAGTTTGGCGTTCAGGGGTTGTTCGTCTTGCACGACTTCGACGTCACCGCCGCGACCTTTAACGGTCACTGGCACGATTTCGTCTTTAAAGTAGCCTTCGTTGATCGCGGTTTGGGCGCGTTTCAGCGAGCGGATCGCGAAGTCATCCATTTGTACACGGTTATAGCCGAGGGTGTTGGCGGTATCTTGGGCGAATGAGCCCATCAGACGACCGGTGTCTGCATCTTCCAGACCGTCGAGGAACATATGATCTTTGATCTCGCCATGACCCATGCGCAGACCGCCACGTGCTTTGGCAATGATGTAGGGGGCGTTGGTCATAGACTCCATGCCGCCTGCAACCACGATCTCAGCGCTACCGGCTTTGATCATGTCGGTGGCTTGCATGACCGCTTTCATGCCTGAACCACACAGTTTGTTGATGGTCACGGCACCGGTGGTGTCTGGCAGACCGGCTTTACGCATGGCTTGACGCGCTGGACCTTGTTTCAGGCCACCTGGCAGGACGCAGCCCATGATCACTTCTTGAATGTCGGTGGGTTGCAGGCCAGCACGGCTGACTGCAGCGCTGATCACGGTCGCACCCAGCTCTGGCGCTGTGCTGCCGGACAGGGAGCCTTGAAAACCACCCATAGCGGTACGTGCACCGCCGACGATTACGATTGATTCACTCATGTGACGCTCCAGCTTGCGATTAAGCTTATGAAAAAAATGGTCAAACAAATTGGTCTGCAGCATAGCTGGCGTAGAGGTATACGTCAGTGGCAGATGATGACTATATATAGTCATGAATTTGTGAAAACGGACGGCCGTCATGATACAAAATTTGCGCGTGTCGCGCCGCATTGATTTTGACCAAAGCGGTCATTTTGGGCGTGCGTGCGGCAAATCTATACACGAAACAAGCACTCAGCGCAGGCTGCAGGGCGAATATCTGTACAAAGTTACAAAAAAGATGCCGAATGATAGGGTGTGATTTGCCGAATTTTTCGGCGTTTTCGGCGTGTGTGTTGTGTGTATGCTGACGACCAAGCGCGAGAAAGATGTCACGTTGCGCAACTATGGTGCGAATTTTGTGAAGAATCTGCTTAAACTTTGATCGCGGCGTGGCAGGTAAATACAGGCGGCAAGCGCACTGCGTCATAATCAAAGTTTATGCTATGCACCATATCAAAGCAGATATGGCTGCTATTGACAAATTAATAATCTAATCCAAAATTTCGCTATATATTGGTGCATATTTTTTTATACTTTTAATTCATGCGTTTAAACTAATAAAAATAATCCAAATTTGGGAGCTGTGGATTGGGGCTGGATGCCTAAAGAGTGACGAGGTCGACATGATTGTTAGGGTGGTTGCCACCCATTCGGGCAGGGTGTGTGCCTGTCTTCTTTGCGGAAGGTGCAGGGTGTCGTCCTCAAGGCATTGATAGTAGGTAAGTATTCCTGAAAAAATAGCCTAAAACTGCTGTAGCAAGCCAAGTTTGTCGTTGCTTTGTCGCCACTGTACAGTGCGTGTCAGTTTATGGCGTTTTATTGCGTACGTCAGTGCAGATGGCGGTCGGGTGACCCAATTCTGGGCATGGGGGGCAGAGTATTCTTTTTGTAAGCATGTGGGGTAGATTGCTGTTATTTTTCATTTTAGTGTAGGAACGGTGCAGGAATTTGTGTTAATTTAGGGTCATTGCTGTGAAGTATCCTAGATATTAAGCAGGGCAAAACGAGGTTAAGTTCGTTGTCGTTGGTGCTTACTAAATATCAACAGATATGCGCATTGAGTTCGTTAACACTTGCAACAAGATGTAACACTCGCTTCGCCCGAAACATCGTGGTAAGGTGCGTGTTACAAGCAAGATAGTATTTAATACTTGAGCGATTTCTCGACCAAATTCGAAAGTGTAGCACTGGTCGATTTTAAACTGTTCTTACGTCCCTTTGGAGGCAACTATGAAGTTAAATCGAATTGCGTTAGCTGTAATCTTAACAGCTCCGCTATCAGTCGCTGTTCATGCTGATTACCTGGATGCGCTGGGTGTTACCGGTAATACTGGCCTTGGCGTTTCTGTTACCCCTCTGGTTGGTTGGCAGGGTTACGAAAAGAAAAGCCAGCATGAATACATCCAACCTAAACCACCATACAACCAAGGCTACAAGCCTTACGGTGACGTACTGGCTGGTGTAGCCGTTGGTTACGAGCTGACCCCATCACTGGCGGTTGAAGCTCAGTACAACGAAACCCGCGGTGAAGGCTCTATCAAGCCACCATCAACCTGGGCTAGCGGTCATGTAGACAAGCGCGTTCGTGGTATCGAAGGTAACTTCCTGTTGAACAGTGACTTCATCACTCATGATTACGATGGCAAATTCAAGCCATACATCCTGATCGGTGCTGGTTTCCAACAACTGAAAGCGCGTTCAACCCAGAATGCTAACGGCGACAAATTCACCCTGATCAGCAATGACACCATTGCTAACTTCGGTCTGGGTGCTTACTACCGCTTCACCGATGCTTTGGCACTGCGTGTTGAAGGTCGTGGCGTAGAAAACGTTGACCACAGCCTGTTGGACTGGAAAGCATTTGCAGGTCTGCAAATCACTCTGGGCGGCCACAAACGTCCGTACGTAGCGCCACCAGCGCCAGCACCAGAGCCAATCCCAGCGCCGATCCCAGCGCCAGCACCGGCACCTGAGCCAGCTCCAGTACCACAAGTGGAAACACTGAAACTGGAACTGCGTGTATTCTTCGACACCAACAAGTCGAACATCAAAGCTCAGTACCAACCAGAAATCGCTAAAGTTGCAGACAAACTGAAAGAATTCAGCAATGCAACTGCAGAGATCAAAGGTTACACCGACAGCCGCGGCTCACGTAAACTGAACGATCGCTTGTCACAAGCCCGTGCAGAATCTGTGAAAGCGTCTTTGGTTAAAGACTACGGTGTAGACGGTGGTCGTCTGACTGCTAAAGGTTACTCATGGGATGATCCTGTTGCTTCGAACAAGACCCCAGAAGGCCGTGCTCTGAACCGTCGCGTTGTTGCCGTTATCACTGGCACACGTAACGTACAATAATCGCTAATCGACCTGATTGTCGCTGTCTATGGCAGCGATGATCATGTAGATCAAAAAAACAGCTACCACTAGGTGGCTGTTTTTGTTTGGTTTTACATATAAATTGATGAAATACTCGGCTGTTTGACAGCTTAAGTCAGCGGGACCCCCTAAATACCTGTATAATGCCGCGTCATTTTTATTTATTCGCGGCTTCTTCATGTCTGAGTTACAGCACCTACGCAATATTGCCATCATCGCTCACGTTGACCATGGCAAAACCACCCTTGTTGATAAACTGCTTTCCCAATCAGGAACTTTTGGTGACCGTGCGGCTGAAGTTGAGCGCGTAATGGACTCAAACGCGCTTGAAAAAGAACGCGGTATTACCATTTTGGCGAAAAACACCGCCATCCGTTGGACCAACAAAAAAACGGGTCAGCTTTACGACATTAACATCGTCGATACGCCAGGACACGCCGACTTCGGCGGTGAAGTAGAGCGCGTACTGTCGATGGTCGATTGCGTATGTCTATTGGTCGATGCGGTTGATGGCCCGATGCCACAGACCCGTTTCGTGACCATGAAAGCTTTTGCCCAAGGTCTGAAGCCGATCGTCGTGATCAACAAAGTTGACCGTCCGGGCGCGCGTCCGGATTGGGTTGTAGATCAAGTATTTGATCTGTTTGACAATCTCGGTGCGACTGAAGAGCAGCTTGATTTCCCGATCGTTTATGCTTCGGCATTGAACGGTATTGCCGGTCTGTCGCCAGATGCGATGGAAGACGACATGACACCGCTGTTTGAAACGATTATTGATAAAGTTGAAGCGCCACAGGTTGATCCTGATGGTCCGTTCCAAATGCAAATCTCCAGCCTCGACTACTCCAGCTATCTGGGTGTTATCGGGATTGGCCGGATTCAACGCGGTGCGGTCAAAACCAACACCCAAGTTGTGATCGTGGACAAGGAAGGCAACAAGCGTAACGGCCGTGTGCTGAAAATCATGGGCTACCATGGTCTGGATCGCATCGATGTGGACAGTGCACGTGCGGGCGACATCGTTTGTGTGACCGGTATGGAAGGTTTGAACATTTCCGATACACTGTGCGATCCACAAAACGTCGAAGCATTGCCACCCCTGACCGTGGATGAGCCAACCGTAAGCATGCAGTTCCAAGTGAACAACTCACCATTCGCCGGTAAAGAAGGCAAGTACGTGACTTCACGTGCGATCCGCGACCGTCTGGAACGTGAGCTGATCCACAACGTTGCGCTGCGTGTTGAAGACACAGATTCGCCGGACCGTTTCAAAGTCTCGGGTCGTGGTGAGCTGCATCTGTCGGTGCTGATCGAAAACATGCGTCGTGAAGGCTTCGAGCTGGGTGTTGCCCGTCCTGAAGTGATCATGAAAGAGATCGATGGCGTGAAATCAGAGCCATACGAAAACGTCATGTTCGACGTCGAAGATCAACATCAAGGCGGCGTCATGGAGCAGATGGGTCTGCGCCGCGGCGAAATGACCAATATGGAAGTCGACGGCAAAGGCCGTACCCGTATTGAGGCGACTGTACCGTCACGTGGCTTGATCGGCTTCCGTTCAGAGTTCCTGACCATGACCTCCGGTACCGGCATCATGACCTCGAGCTTTTCCCACTACGGTCCAGCTCAAACTGGCTCAGTGGCTAAACGTCAAAACGGTGTGCTGGTGTCGATGGTTCAGGGTACTGTACTGGGCTATGCGCTGTTCACGCTGCAAGAACGTGGCCGTCTGTTTGCCTATCCACAGTTGGAAGTTTACGAAGGCATGATCATCGGTATCAATTCGCGTAGCGATGATATGGCGGTTAACCCGACTAAAGCCAAACAGCTGACCAACGTCCGTGCCAGCGGTACTGACGAAGCGATCGCACTGGTGCCACCGATCCGTCATACCTTGGAACAAGCGCTTGAGTTCATCGAAGACGACGAGCTGGTTGAAGTCACACCGAAGTCGATCCGTCTGCGTAAACGCTTCCTGACTGAAAGCGAACGTAAACGTAATAGCCGTGGTGGTTAATGGTTAAATCGGCATTTTGCTGATTATAGAGACGCCGTTCACATTAATGTGAACGGCGTTTTTTTATGGGTCATGCGTAGGTGTGGGGTAGGGTTGTATATCGGCGTTCAACTTTATACGTTTTGTATACATCGGGTATAGATGCTCGAATCTTGTTCTAAAAGCGTGTATACATTGCAATATAGATTAAACGTCAGTTTATCTACTTGTGAGATTAAAAACTAAGAACCAATATATGGTTCAAATCCCCCCTCATTGTTCGGAGTATTTATAATGGGCATGGTTCAAGAGTTTAAAGAATTTGCCATCAAAGGCAATATGATCGATTTGGCAGTGGGTGTGATTATCGGTGGTGCATTCGGTAAGATCATTGATTCTCTGGTCAATGATATTATCATGCCAATCGTGTCGCTCATCCTCGGCGGCAAGGTCGACTTTTCCAAGCTGTATTTTGTCCTCGGGGATAACCCGACTGGTCTGGCGACCTTGGATGCGCTGAAAAAAGCAGACATCCCGGTGCTGACCTACGGTAACTTCCTGACCATTGCGATTAACTTCTTGTTATTGGCCTTGGTCATCTTCTTTATGGTGAAAGCCGTGAACAAGCTGAAGAAAGATCAGCCCGCAGCCGCACCGGCCGCTCCCGCAGAAGACGTCACCCTGCTGCGCGAAATCCGCGACGAGCTACGCCGCCGCCCGCAGGCATAAAACCCGTGTAATAAAAAAACGACCGTCATGGTCGTTTTTTTATTGCGCTGATTTGGTTTAGCGGGTGGTGTATGGTGCAAGGGGAGTATCACCCTATACGACGACCACTGCTAAAAAAGCATTGTGCGCATGCGACAATGCTTGGATGAGTGCACCATGCTGCCGCTGCGCGGACAGCGCGTCGGCGGCTAGACTGAGGCAGGATTACTGCTCGTCTGCGTATTTCGAGTTCGCTTGTTGGATCTCGATGGCATTACGGTTTTCGATGTCTTGTTCTTCGGTGCAGCCGAGGCAGCGGGTGAAGGTCATTTTGGCCGGTGCGCCGACCAGAGTCGCGGCGCTTTCTTTAATGTTGCCACCCAGTGCGCTAAATGGCAGGGTGACGACAAACAAACCCGCGCCGATGATGGTCGCAGCCAGACCGACTGGACGAACCAAGCCAGCGTCAATGCCCATCGCCCAGACGGTTGGACGTGTGCCGAGCAGGTTGTTTTCAATGCTTTCACCAGCGAAGGCGGGTACAGACAGGCTCATCATGCTGACCAAAAGTACGGAAGAAATTGCGCGTTTCATCGTTTTTCCTTGATATAAATTATTCATGGTGCACTCCTGTATTATTATTGTGACTCTACCGCGCGGACGTTACTCGTGCAAGTGGTTGATGCACATTATCTTGCCTAATTTTAGTCCTGAGTGCCGCGTGGTTGGCATTTGGGGCAGTAGGCGCTGGCACGTTGGCCGATTTTTACGGTCTCGATCAGAGTTTGGCATTGATTACATGGCAGTTTGGCGCGGCCATAGACATCCAGCGTCTGCTGAAAATAACCATTCTCGCCACGGCCATTCACATAGTCACGCAGCGTAGAGCCGCCCAGTGCGATCGCCTGCTGCAATATCCGTTTAATTTCGGCGGTTAATGCCGTGACTTCAGTTGCGCTAAGGCTTTTGGCGGGGCGTAGGGGGTGAATGGCGCAGTGAAACAGCGCCTCGGTCGCATAAATATTGCCGACACCGACCACGATGTGGTTATCCATGATGGCGTTTTTGATGGCGATATTTTTATGCCCGATCTTGGCCGCCAGATATTCAGCGTTGAATTCGTCACTGAGCGGTTCAGGTGCGAGTTTAGCCAGTAGGGTGCGTGAGTCGTCGTCCAGCCACAACATGGCGCCAAAGCGCCGTGGATCGTGGTAGCGCAGCTCCTCGGACTCAAAGCGGATGACCACATGATCGTGTTTGCGCAGGGTGCGTGAGGCGTCGGTCAGCGTCAGGCTACCGGACATGCCCAGATGCAGCAGTAAGATCACCGGCGCTGTTGCGTCGTCATCGGTGAAGTGCGCCAGTATGTATTTGGCACGCCGTTCCAGCGTGGTGAGAGTCATGCCTTGCAGCAGCGTCAACGAGTCCGGCACTGGCCAGCGCAGCCGTGGCTGGATGACTTGCACCGTACTGACCCGCTGCCCGATCAGGGGCAGTAGGCTGTTTTTGGTGGTTTCGACTTCAGGAAGTTCAGGCATGGGGTGGCTCGGGCGAGATGCTTAGATCAGCACGCGCCACAGCACGAGCAGGAAGGCAAAGGCGATGAGGATCGTGGCGATCGGCCAGGGCGCGTTGGCCGCGATGGCCACCAGCCCGATAAAGCCGCTGCCCGCCAGCCAATCGCGACGCTTGGCCTGCACGATGTCCATGCGCAGTTGCTGTAGCTCGCGCCATTGGCGATCTTGCCAAGCACCTTGCTGGCGTAGGCCATGCAGGCTGTCGACCATCAGCGCCGGCAGGTCGGTCGCACCCATCAGCAGATCGGGGATCTGCTGGCCGAAGTCGCGGATCGCCTTGACCGGATTCATATGCTCGCGCACCCATTCGGTCAGGATCGGCTTGGCCAGTTTCCAGATGTCGAGCTGCGGATAGAGGTCGCGTCCCAGACCTTCGACGTGCACCAAGGTCTTGATCAGCAGCATCAGTTGCGGTGGGATCTCGAGGCGATAGCGCCGCGCGATGTCCATCACCCCCATGAGGATCCCGGCGAAATCGAGCTGATCCATGGGCTTGGAGATCATCGGGCTGACCACGCGGCGCATATCACGCGTCAGGGCGTTCTGGTCGGTGCCCTGTGGGATCCAACCGGCCTGATGCACGATCTGGATCAACTGTGAGAAATTGCTTTGAATCACCGCCAGCAGCATGCGTGCGATGGTCAGGCGGTCGTTATTGGACAGCTCACCGACGATGGCACAGTCCAGCGCGATAAAGCGCGGATCGGCTGGGTTGAGCGTTTCGACAAACACGTTGCCCGGATGCATGTCGGCATGAAAGAAGTTGTCGCGGAAGACTTGGGTAAAGAAAATCGTCAGACCTTTCTCGGCCAGTTGCGCGCGATCCATACCCAGACGATCAAAGGTGGCCAGATCAGAGATCGGCACGCCGGTGATGCGTTCGGCGACCATGACGTCTGGCGTGCTGCGATAGACTTCGGGCACATACATCATGGTCGAGCCCATGAAGTTGTGGCGGATCTGCATGGTGTTGGCGGCTTCAAGCTCCAGATCGAGTTCGTTTAAGATCACCTGACGGTAGTCGTCGATCACCTTGGACAGGTGCAGTGCACGGGCGGCTTCGACGCGCACTTCCAGCCAGTGGCCGATCCAGGCGAGGATCTCGAAGTCCTGAATGATCTGGGGGCGGATATTGGGGCGCACGACCTTGACGATCACCTCGCGGCCATCGTGCAGCGCCGCAGTATGCACTTGGGCGATGGAGGCGGCGGCCAGCGGCAACGGGTCAAAGCGGTGAAACAGGGTGTCGAGCGAGGCGCCGAGCGCGTTTTCCACACGCTGCTTGGCCTGTTCATAGGGAAACGGCGCGACACGGTCTTGCAGCTCGCTGAGCTGACCGAGCAGCTCCGGCGGAATCAGGTCGCGACGCGTCGACAGCAGTTGTCCGAGTTTGATAAACAGCACGCCCATGTCTTGCAGGGCGTGTTTCAGGCGCAGCGGGTCTTGGTTGTCGTTGTTCCATGCCGCAGGGTGCAGGCGGATCGCGGTCAGCAGCGGGCGTGCCTTGCTGGGCACCTGATCGGCGGGGAGCAGGGTGTCGAGCCGGTAGTGTGCGGCGATGCGCCAGAGTTCCAGTAAACGTGCGCGATGCGGAATCATAGTGACGTTAAATCCTGTATTTTTACCATGTGTCTTGGGTGCGATCAGCAGCGCGTCGACACAGCGAAATGGTTTACCAAAAAATTATTGCTGTTGTTGCTGCTCTTGTAGCGTGCGTAGCCGAGCCACGCGCGCCTGCAGTCTTTCCACATCGGATTGTACATCTTGCATCTGATCGACAAAGCGCTCATTTCGCCAACCGGCAGCAAAGAGTGCGCTGTCCTCGGTGACCCACTCTGCGCTGTTTGCGCGTAAAGTGCGTGCTGTTTGCACTACGGCCTTCTGACCTTGGGTGAGTAAGCCGCCGATATACTGCGCCGCCGTGTCACCCATCAGTGGGGCAAGCGCGCCAGCGATATCCGGTTCGGCTGCGGCGAGGATCTTTTGCAGGTTTTGCAGCAGTGACATATCACCCTGTAGTGGGATATTGCCTGTACTGCCGGCCTCGGCACCGATCAGCGCCGCCAGCGCCACTAGATGCTGCACATGCAGCGTCGTGGTGGCGCGGGTGGGGGCATGTGCCTTGTCGTACGGACGTTGCTCAAATACGCTGTATTGCGGGGTATCGGCTTGACCCAGTGCGGTGGGCGACAAGCGTACGCGACCGTGATCAAACACCACGTCGACCGATAGCTGCGGTGAGTCGATTACCACACGCAGCAGTTTGCTGGTAGGCGTCGCCAACTGGTCAAAGCCCAGACGCGTTGCCGCATCCAGATCGATCCAGTCATTGAGCAGTCGTTCAAAGGCGGCAAGGGCTAAAGTCGCAAACATGCTTATTTAAATCCGCGATGCAGCGCGACGATGCCGCCGGTCAGGTTATGGTAGTCACAGCTACTGAATCCTGCGGTTTCCATCATTTGCTTCAGCGTGCGCTGATCGGGATGCATGCGGATCGACTCCGCCAGATAGCGGTAGCTCTCGGCATCATTGGTGATCAGCTTGCCGAGGAACGGCAGTGCGGTAAACGAATACAGATCATAGACCTTGGACAGTGGCTCAAACACCGGCTTGGAAAATTCCAGAACCAGCAGACGGCCGCCCGGCTTGAGCACGCGGTACATCGAGCGCAGTGCGGCGTCTTTGTCGGTGACATTGCGCAGGCCAAAGCTGATGGTGATCAGGTCAAAGCTTTCATCGGCAAACGGCGCCAGCGTCTCGGCATTGGCCAGCACAAAGTCGACATTGCTACAGCCGGCATCGAGTAGGCGGTCGCGGCCAACGGCCAGCATGGATTCATTGATGTCAGACAGCACCACACGACCCGTCGCGCCGACTTCACGGCTAAAGGCCTTGGCCAGATCGCCTGTACCACCGGCGATGTCCAGCACATGCTGGCCGCGACGCACACCGGACAGGGTGATGGCAAAGCGTTTCCACAGGCGATGGATGCCCATCGACATCAGGTCGTTCATCAGGTCATATTTGGCGGCGACCGAGTGAAATACTTCGGCGACCTTGGCTTGTTTTTCAGCGGTGGCGACGGTTTTAAACCCAAAGTGGGTGGTCTCGCCGATGTTGCCGCTCGCTGCACCACGAATGTCGCCGCTGAGGGTGCTCGTGCCTGTGCTGGCAGCAGGGCTGGCTGCTGCGCCGGGCAGGGTTTGCTGCTGTCCCTGCGGGGTGCCGACGGGGAGCGCTGCGGTATGAAAAGTGGTGGCTGGATTGCTGTCTGCGGTGGGCGGGTTCGGGGCAGTGGATTCAGTCATCTGGGATTTCCATACGGGTGGGTATCTATAGCCATGAATGTACAGCAATGGCGGTATGGCATCAATGGCAGTTCGGGTAAAGGCGGGTCGATCCGCCCGCCGTCGTCAGTGGCCTATCGGGCGGTTGAGTGGGGGTACGCCATGCACACACCGCCTAAGCGGCGCACGCTGTCGATAGGGTTACGGCCGATTAAAGGGGTTTGGGGCGCCGGAGTGGACACGCTCGATCAGGGCGCGCTCATCGCGGGTAAACACGCCGATAAAGACTTCGGCCGATTTTAGCGGTTTCATCGCGGCAAAGCCTTCGTCCAGAAAGGTATAGACCGGCTCAAAGTTATGGCGCAGCGCCGCACTTTTGGCCATTTTAAAGGCTTGTTGGGTCATAAACGACCGCACGTATTTATCGAGGCTGTTGCCGAGTTTGTCCAGCAGGTTGAGCTGGTGGTAGCGCGCGTCGTTTTGGTTGGCCTTCTGGTACAGGTCGATCACCAGCAGGTCGCTAAAGTCACCGTTGGGGTCAAACGCTTGGCTGGTGTCATGCTCAGGGTGTTCGAGCAGGTACTGCGCCAGCTCTTGGTCCAGCTCGATGGCGAGCACGGCAAGCTCGATGCCATCACAGCCGGTACGGATGGTGCTGACAGGTACAAATTTCTCAAACTTCTTGGCTTTTTCAATGATACGCTCAAACTGCTGCGCCAAAATCGCAAAGTCTGGCCCGCCGTATAGACGGGTCAGGAAATATTGGGTCATGAGGCGATGGGCAGGCACGGCAAACAGCTCGACATGGGTGTGTTCCATGCGCTTCTTTTGCCAGTTTTGGACGGCCAGCAGGCGTGCTGCAAGTTGCGGGTTACGATGAAACTCTAGGCCATAATAGCGCTCGAGGAGTGCCTGTAGGGGTGCAAAACTGGACATAGTCGTTCTTTTCAAAAAATGAATGATCAGCGATCACGGTGTATAGAGATGTCGATAGCGTGGCAATGTGGCCATCGGGTGCACGAGTGCTTGATTATCGCAATTTTAGTGCATGTTTATGCATAATTGGCGTGCAGTTTTAACCAAATCCCCGCTAAAAGACAATATGTTATTAGTAAGTTGACCTGAACGGTCATAACCAAGGAAGGGCATCGATGAATACGCGGAGCAAAAAAATAGCACAACAAACCATCGATACAGCGCTGGGGGCGGTGATTGTCGACCCTGAGCGTATTCGTCCGGATGTGCCTGAACCGGCGGCCGTCAGTGCTGCTCTGGCACTGCCGCACAACACCGACAGCCTGCGCATGCAGTTGATCGAGGCGCAGTATGCCCTGCGCGATACCCGCGACAAACCGCGCGGTCGCGGGGTGCTGATCCTCATGAGTGGCATCGAGCTGGCTGGCAAGGGCGCGGCGCTGACCCAACTGCGCGAGTGGGCGGATCCCCGCTTGTTTAAGGTGCATGCCCGACTGCCGACCCACCCGCATTCCCCGTCTTGGCTAAAAGACGCCGCCTTGCTGCCGGAAAAGGGCGAAGTCGTCATCCTGTTTGGCAACTGGTACGGCGACCTGCTCAAGGCGCATATGGACTATAAGAAAAACAAAGACGGCAAGAAAAAATCCGATGCGCACCATGAGGAGATGAGCGGCGCCCGTTTCCAGCGTGAGCTGGCGCATCTGCATGAGTTTGAGCACGATTTGCGGGCGCAGGGCATTACCGTGTGCAAATGCTGGTTTGACCTGTCGTGGTCGGCGCTGCAAGACCGCTTGGATGACGTCGGCAAAAGCGAGGAGCGCTGGCTGCACCTGCACGGTCTCGACTGGCGTAAGAAGGATCAATACCAGACGCTGCAAGCCCTGCATAAAGACTTGGGCAGTGACTGGATCACCATCGACAGTCGTGATCCGGACGCCCGCGATCTGCAGTTTGGCCATGCCGTGCTCGAAGCGCTGCGTGCGCCGCGCTTACCCTTGCCGCTGGCGGCACGACGCTGGCAGTCGGCCGAGATTCCTGCACCGCTGCTCGCGCCCGATCGTGCGGTCATGGAGAAGGAAAGCTATAAAGCACGCCTAAAAGACGCGCAAAAAGAGTTTGCCAAACTGGTGCGCAGTCGGGGTGATCGGCCGATGGTGCTGGTGTTTGAGGGCATCGACGCCGCAGGCAAGGGCGGGGCGATCAGTCGCATCGTCGCGCCGCTCGATCCGCGCGAGTATCAGGTGATGCCCATCGCCGCCCCTGAGCCGCATGAGCTGCGCCATCCCTATCTGTGGCGGTTTTGGTCACGCCTCCCGGCGAAGATGAATGGCCATGCCGGCATCACGATCTTTGATCGCTCGTGGTATGGGCGGGTGCTGGTGGAGCGGGTCGAGAGTCTGCTGCGCGCCGGCGAGTGGCAGGCCGCCTATCAGGAGATCAATCGCTTTGAGCGCGACCTGACGGAAGGCGGGGTGATCTTGGTCAAGTTCTGGCTGGCGATCAGCATTGATGAACAGGAAACACGCTTTAATGAGCGGCTCAATACCCCGCATAAACGCTTTAAAATCACCGCCGATGACTGGCGCAACCGCAAGCGGTGGGATGATTACCAGCAGGCGGCGGCGGATATGTTTGTCCATACCCACACCGAGGCGGCACCGTGGATCGTGATCGCGTCCAATGACAAATACACCGCCAGATTGGCGGTGCTTGAGTCGCTAAACCGTCACCTCAAAGCGGCGCTCTAAGCGCAGCCGGAGAGGCGCTCTAAGCGCAGCCGGAGAGGCGCGCTGCAGTCGATTAAGACTCGGTCGGCGGGGTGGGTTTTTTGGCTGGCGCACGCTTAGCCGGGGCTTTCGGCGCACTATCGGGCGCAGCGGGTGTGGTTGCCGCCTTGGGGGTTGGTGCTTTGGCGGGGGGTGTTTTTGCTGCGGCAGGCTTCGACGTCGCTGGTTTTGCGGCGGCTGGCTTTGGCGTGGCTGGCTTCGGTGCAGCGGGTTTTGTCGTGGTGGCTTTCGGCGCTGCCGGTTTACGCGGCGCTGCCGGTTTGGCGGCTGATTTCGCTGGGGCAGGTGCTGCGGTCGGATCGGCTTGGGCTGCGGCAGGTTTGGCTGCCGTTTTTGCCGGGATGTCCACCAGTTTCAGCGCCGGTTGGTCGAGGCTGACCGATTGGCCTTGGATGCTGAGCGCGGTCTTGTAGCATTTGTCGACATGGTCGCCCGCGATTTTTTTAAACACGGTATAGCCCATGGTCGCGGCCACGATCGAGCCACCCAGCGGGATAAACTTGACCACTTGGCGCGTCACCAGACGCATGCCAAAGCCCTGAATGGTGCCGCGTACGATGCCGCGCTGGGTGACCAGACCGGCAAAGGTCAGACCACGGCTACGGACTTCGCGCCAGTCGACGTCGCGCGTGGCGAGGTCAAACATTTCTTGCGGCTCGGGCGCCAGACCAAACTTGGCGCTGATTTCGGGCAGTAAATCGGTGAGAATCCCCGCATCAACCACCACATCAAAAAATGGAATCGGAATCGCAGATGCACCGGCGGAGATAAAGGCGCGTTTTTTGGCCAGTGCCAAGCACTCGCTGCGGACGAGTTCTAGATTGATCTTGGGATCGACATAGCTGGGCAGGTTATCAAGTTTCATGAGCAAATCCTTCAATGGGACGGTCTAAGGGGGCGAATCTTATGGTCATGCGTATTTGAATAAAAAACCGACATCTAGGTCATCATACCCAAAATATACGCAGCAGACGAGTCCACGGTCATGCCGACACGTACATATTCTGTGACGCAGCACGTATGCCGCTGGTCTGGACATGAGTCAGCATGCGATGATGGGCTATATCGCTGATCCTGATCCCGTTATGGGTCATGTTGCGCTGGTGCAGCGGGCAGGGGTGGTATAGAGTCGTGCAGTGTTTTTAGGATAATCCCCCCATGCTCAAGATTGTGCAGAGTCAAGATATCGAGCGGCTGTTTAGCCAGATGCTCGCGTTCTTTGCCGCCAATCCGATTGGTGTGTTCGAACCGCGCCAGATCTTGGTGCCCTCGCATGGGGTGGGGGTGTGGCTCAAACTGCAGCTCGCCGATCAGCACGGCATTGCCGCGCAGGTCGCCACCGACTTTTTGGGGGCGTTTCAGTGGGAGCTGTATAGCCGTCTGGCCGAGCGCGAGGCGCAGGAGAGTCCGGCTGGCAGTGAGTTTGTCCAGACCACGGCCAAAGCTCCCCTGTCCACCGCCCTGATGCGTTGGCAGATCTTCAATTATATCTGGCAGGTCTATCAGCAGGGCGTGGCTGCGGATCCTGCCGCGCGGACGGCCTTGGATTTTCTGCTGAAAAAAATCATCGTCTCCCAGCATCATACGCAGCGTGCAGATCAGGCCGAGCACAATGATCAGGAGATCAAGGCCAAGGTCTGGACGCTCTCCGAGCAGATCGCGCAAGTCTTTGCTGGCTATGCGACCTATCGGCCGGAGTGGCTGCTGGCGTGGGGGCGCGGCGAGACGATCAATGTACGGCATGGGCTAGACGATCAGCCCGATTGGCTAAAACAGCGCTACGCCGAGATGCAGGTCTGGCAGGCTTGGCTGTGGAAAACCCTGTTTGCCGAAACCTTCGCCTTACGTGAGGCCGAGATCGCGGCGTTTTGGGCGCGACTGGCGGCCGAGCCGGAGCTGGTCCGCAAGCTGCCGAGCAATATCACCCTGTTTACCGTCATCCAGTTGCCGCCTGCCGCGCTGCAGTTTATCCGCCAGTTGGCCCAGTATGTCGATGTGCTGCTGTTGCACTACAACCCCTCACAGGAATATTGGGCGGATCTGGTCGATAGCCGCTGGCTACAGCGCCGCCAGAGCGAACGCGCGGTGGATGCACTGGGTCGCGACACCCACCCGTTGCTGACACGGATGGGCAAGCAAGC
>JASLJP010000264.1 GCA_030152425.1 Aquirhabdus sp. | reverse complement strand
AACCGAGTAATCAACGCGTGGTGCTGACCCATCGTGATCTGCGCACCGGCAACTATCTCGTGCATCAGGGCGAGCTGACCGCCGTGCTGGATTGGGAGTTTGCCGCATGGTCGGATCCGCATGAGGATCTCGGCTGGTTCTGCGCGCGCTGCTGGCGCTTTGGCAAAGAAGACAACGAGGCAGGCGGCGTCGGCTCGCGTGCCGCGCTGTATGCCGGCTATGAGCAGGTGTCGGGTAGCAAAGTCGATGCCGCTGCGGTCTATTTCTGGGAAGTGTATGCCCATCTGCGCTGGGCGATGATTGCCCTGCAGCAAGGCGAGCGCCTGATCTCCGGCGACGAGTCGAAGCTGGAGCTGGGACTCACTGCCCATATCGTGCCGGAACTGGAGCTGGAGCTGCTGCGTATGACCGGTGCCAGTCCTGCGGCCTTGGCGCGCGCCATTCCTGCCGCATTGAAAAAGGGGACTGCCCATGCGTATTAATCCGACCGGCGCCGATCTACTGGCGCTCTCGCGTCAGACCCTGCTCGATGAGCTGCTGCCGCTGCTGCCCGAGTCGGCGCACTACACGGCACGCATGATCGCCAACACCATGGCCATTGCCCAGCGTCAGCTCAAGGCCGGAGACCATGGGCTGGATCAGGAGCTGGTCACGCTGCGACAATGGCAAGCCAGTGCTGGCCGTCCACAGTCGACCTCGACTGAGGCAGGCTGGGCAGATCTGAGTGCGGCCGTGAATAGCGGTGCGCTGGACGGCGGCTCGGCCAATGCGGCACACGGCCGCGCCCTGCTGTGGCTGCTGACCTACAACCGCGTCGCCGAAAGCGCGCCGCGTATGCTGCCTAAGTAAGCCGCGACAGGGCTCAACCCGTACACCTCAAAAGCCATCGATCCGATGGCTTTTGAGACGGTGGCGCTGAACCATCACCACTCGTCGCCACACGGCATCAGACCCGCGCTAATCACGTACACTCAAGCCGCACGAAACCGGTCTGTATGGCTGAGCCGTTTATCTTGAGGGTGTGCCACTCAGCGCGGTCAGGGTCGATTTCCGAGGTGACCTCGGTACTATGGATTGGACACCGTACAACACGCAAGACCACGGTGACCACGATAAATATAATTCGTCTCAAGGAAGGGGCAGGTACGCGATGAATACAACGATGGGTATCGACAGCGCACGCGCTGCAGCGCTGCAGTCTTTGCAAAGTGGCTTTTGGTTTGCCTGCCTGCCTGAAGCCTTGCGCCTGCGCATGATGGCCGAAGCCAGCATTGTTCGTTTAGAGGCTGGCCAGCAGTTATTTGCCTACGGCGATAGTGAGCTGGGCATGTACGCCGTCGTCAGTGGTGGCATCAGCATCGGCCGCCACAGCGAAGACGGCAAAGAATCGCTGCTGACTCTGATCGAAACCCCCAACTGGTTTGGCGAAATCACCCTGTTTGACCGCGGCTGCCGCACCCACAATGCCCATGCGGTCGGTAAAACCGTACTGGTCGAAGTCAACGGTGCCGCACTGGACCGTATCCTGAGCGAAACTCCCAGTTACTGGCAGAATTTTGGCCAACTGCTCACCCTCAAATTGCGCCTGCTGCTGGATATGGCCGAAGACATGGCCCTGCGTACCACTGCACAGCGCTTGGCCAAGCGTCTGGTCATGCTCGCCATTAGCAACGGCGATCTCACCGGCCGCAGCCGCCGCGTGGTCGAAGTGCAGCAAGAGCAACTGGCCATGATGCTGTTTATCACCCGCCAAACCACCAATCAGATTTTAAAGAATTTAGAGCGACTCGGCCTGATTAAGCTGGTCTATGGCGCGGTCGAGATCCTCGATTTGGAGGGACTACAGCGCTATACCGAGCAGGCTTTTTAGCCGTACAGAACCACGAAGTTATTGTAAACGCTGCAGTTCCTTGAAATAAATGATGCAATTGTCGGTTATCTGACAGCAAGTATTGTCAATATTGAGTATGCTTCTCTGATCTCGTGTCGCCATCATGCGACCTCGTCTAGGGAGAACGATTCAAATGTTGCCAATCCAGCTCAATGCCGAGTGGACGAACCTGTTGGTACAGTACAAGCACGATCACCAAGATCCGCGCAACCAATTTTGCCACAGTGTCGGGATTCCGCTGATCCTGGTCTCTCTGCCGGTCGGGGCGACGATCATCGGCTTGCCATTGGCGCTGCCGCTGTTCACCGTCGGTTGGGGCTTTCAGTTCGCGGGCCATGTCTTTGAGGGCAAGAAGCCATCCTTTACCGAAGACCGCCGTCAGTTGCTGATCGGTGCGCTGTGGTGGAGCCAAAAAGTCGGCCTCAAACTGTTCAAGACTGCACACTAATCCAAATACGCTCCGCCGCACTGGACGTCATACCCGTGCGGCGAAAGCGACATCGCACGCAAGTTTTCACCTCTATCCATCTGCTCTCCTTCGCTTTATAGTTGATCTTCACTTTATAACAGGAACGCTCGTGATGACCGTACCCTTGCGTTTTTTCGCCTTATGGGCGCTGCTGAGTCTGACTGCCTGCACCACCTTCCACCGTACCCCACCGCCGCTTAAAACTGCCGATGGCACGATGCTGCAAGAAACGTGGTATCACGCCGAGACACAGGCCGCAGATGGTAGCCGGTTGCGGATGACGGTGTACCAGCCTCGGCTAAAGGCGGGGCAGACCGCACCGTTATTGATCCATGCCCATGGCTACAGTCTGGGGCGCATGCCACGGCCCTTGTCGATCTACGGCCAGCTCTTGGTTGCGGGCGAGGCCTGCTTGCGCGCATGGCACGCCGGCTACTGGGTCATCAGCTACGACCAGCGTGGGCAGGGCGATAGCGAGGGTCGCGTCAGCATGATGGATCTGGACAAAGAGCCGCAGGATGTGTCCAAGATCATCGACTGGGCCGAGGCCAATCTGGCGCTACGCCGTGACATGGGCATCGCCCAGATCGGCATGATCGGCGAGAGCTACGGGGCAGGGGTGCAGCTCACCGCGTCGGTGCTCGATCCACGGCTGCGCGCACTGGTGCCGCTCACCAGTTGGTACGACCTCGATCAAGCGCTGTTTCCTCAGGGCGTGCCCAAGACCGACTGGTTAACTTTTTTGGGCTTTGTCAGCTATGTGCGTATGCCGCTGCATATGGACAGCGCCATGACACACGGCACGCTGCAGGAGATCTTTGGATCGGGCGATCCCGCCCTGCATCGGCGCTTGCGGCAAAACAGTCTGGCCGCACACTGCGCGGGCGAGGAAGGCCCGCAAGCCGATGCGCTGCTGATCCAAGGCATGCGCGATGTGCTGTTTCCGTTTAATCAGGCGCTGGAGACACGTGACTGCTTTTTGCGCCATGGGCGCGATGTGCGCCTGATCGCGGTGGAGCATGGTCATCTGATGCTGGGCAGCCAGTTTTCGCCCGGGGTCTCGATGCCGCTGTGGCATATGCAGCCCCGTATCCGCTGCGATGGTCAGGTCTACCTGACTGCCGATATCATCCACGATTGGCTGGATGGCAAACTGCGCGGTGACAGCGCCGCACTGGCGCGTGTGCCGCGCTACTGTGTCAGCGGTGAGGCGTCAGTCGATGCATCTCCTCCGGCCTTGAGCTGGTATCCCCTGGCCGAGGCCAGCTCGCACGACGGGGCGACCGGTTGGCTGGAGTTCTTTGCCCGACCCTTGGAGGGGGTGGGCAATCTGTTTAAAGCCCGCTGCACGCCCAGCAGACCAACCTCCTGCGTGGGCTGGCAGACCGCCTCCGATGGCTGGCTACGCCCCGCTCGTATCCCGATCATGGCGGTAGATCGACCCACGTGGATCGTCGGCGTGCCCAAGGTCAAGCTAATCGTAGGTCGCGCCAATCGCAAAAACGCCACCGTGTTTATCCGTCTCGCCGTCTGGCGTCCGCAGCTCGGCAGCTACCGGATCCTCAGTGAGCAAGTCACGCCGGTACGTGCCGATGGCGCGCTCGACCTTGATCTGGGTGCCGTGCGTGACAAGCTGCAAGCGGGCGAGGTCGTGGGGGTGCTGCTGCAAGGCCATAGCGATCAGTTTCGCTTGGGAGGCTCTGGACTCGGTACACAGATCAGCCTAAAAGGTCAGATTGGCCTCCCGCTGGCACCTGCAGCCGATGCCCGCGCCTATGAGGCAGACTTACAGTAAGGCGGCGTATTTTCTGCTTATAGTTGACGTTTTTTGTAATTATTTTGGCAAAAAAAGACGTTTTGGCGCAATTGTTGACATAACTAAGACCAAATAAACACCAAAATGTCGGGTTTTTGTCAGTGTTAGTGATTAGCTTATGTGAGGATCACCTATGTCGTGAGGTCAGGGAACCGCCGAGTTTATATAGGGCATGGTCAAGGACTGATTCAGGACATAGAACTCAAATAACAGGCAGTCATTTTGCAGACTAAAAGGGACAGACTATGAAACAACTCCACACCATGCTGCTACTTGCAAGCGGACTCTTGGGCTCTGGTGCCGCGATGGCAGCCACAGCGACGTATCAATACTGCTCGACCGATGGCTGCCGTGCAGGCGCCAGTCAAACCGTCAGTTCTACCTACGCCAAAACCAAATATCCCATCATTTTGGCGCATGGGATGGCGGGTTTTTCCGGCATCGCCGGCGTCGACTATTTTTATAATATAGGCCCTGACTTAACCAAAAACGGCGCAAGAGTCTTTGAAACTCAAGTGGCCTCTTTTGACTCAACATTCCATCGGGGTGAGCAACTGCTCAACCAAACCCGTCAGATTCTGGCGATTACAGGCGCGCCGCAGGTGAATTTTATTGGCCATAGCCAAGGCGTCTTGGATGCGCGCTATGTTGCAGGCATCATTCCTGAGCAGGTGGCCTCAGTGACCTCGGTCGGCGGTGTCAATCAAGGCAGCCCTGTTGCCGATGCGGTTAAAAAAGTCATTGATACCCCCGGGGTTAACATCTTTGCAGGCATCCTGTTACAAGGTGTCGATGCTTTCTTTTCTATCGTCGGCGTTGGCTCAGGTCATAAGTATGACAACAGTACCATCGCGGGTCTAAACCAATTGTCTGTTGCCGGTATGGCTGCGTTTAATCAGTCCTATCCCGCAGGGATGCCTGCAACCGCGTGTGGTCAAGGCCCTGCGATCGACAATGGCATTCGATTCTATTCATGGGGCGGTACCGGCAAGGTCACGACCTTGATCGATATTTCCGATGCCTTTATGACTGCGACCGGCCTGTTGGTTCCGGGTGAAAGCGATGGTTTGGTCCCCCGCTGCTCCAGCCATCTGGGTCAAGTGATCCGCGATAACTACACCCAAAACCACTTTGATGAAGTCAATCAAGTGGTCGGTCTGGTGTATGCTTTTGAAACCAGCCCTACCGTGCTGTATCGCAATCAAGCCAACCGTTTGCAACAAGCTGGTTTGTAAGCGTGGCTGGTTTGCCCTAAACCACAGCTTTGCTGTTTTCCATAGGAGGCCTTTGTGCCTCCTTTTTTTATGGGCGCAGTCTATGCGGGAGGTCGTAGTCGGCGCATGCTGACGTGCCGCACGTGTAGAATAGACATGCACTCAGGCCATAGACATGGCCATGGGTTGCGGTATGATGGGATGGCGGTGGCCTGTTTTTGGGCTGTTACGATTGATGCGTGGCAGTACAGGAGTCTTGCGATGAGTTTTAAACAGATTATGCCAGCGGTAGACTGGTACTGGCACCACGAAGATCGTTACGATCCGGTGGTGGCCTTTGCACTGAACGGCATCGGCGACATGGTCGCATTGGTGTATAAAAAAGGGCAGGGTAACCCTTACTATCAGCCTCCTGAGGGGGAGTTGATCCATGGGCCGGATATGCGGCTCAAACTACGCCAGAACCCTTAATATTGTGACGTCGTGAATGAAGCAGCGCTTCGCCAGCGACTCTCCTGCGTGTTGTTTATACTGAGTCGATAGCGCCATCCATGAA
>JASLJP010000197.1 GCA_030152425.1 Aquirhabdus sp. | reverse complement strand
CTTCAGTGCGCGCGACATCCAGCCCGCGCGGTACTGGCCGACGGGAAGCTCCAGCACGCCATGATTTTTGCCCAGCGTGATTACGGTGGTGGTCGGGGCAAAAGGCAGCGTGTATTTCTTGAGTTTCGCGCTATGCGGCGTCGCCAGCAGACGCTTCAGATTGGCAATCACCACCTTGGACTGAAACTGCACCCACAGCCCACCTTTTTGCGCCAGATCGGAGACATCGCCGAGGGCAAAGATATGCGGGTGGCCTTTGACCTGCAGTGTCTGGGCGACCTTGATCTGACCGCGCTCATCCAGCGTATGGCTCAGATGCTGGGTCATATACGACGAGTCGTGACGCGTGCCCACACACCAGAACGCGATGTCATAGCCGATGGTGCTGCCGGCCTGCGTGGTGATCTGCCCGGCCGTCGCGGCAAAATCGCCGAGCGGCGGCGTGGCTGGCTCGGTGATGCGCGTGGCCAGCCGGATATCCACACCGCGCGCGGCGAGATGCGCGCTCGCCCATGCGCGCAGCCGTGGCGCGGCCAGCGGCAAGATATGATCGCCGCCATCGACCAGGGTGATTTTCTTGCCCGGATAGCTTTCGGTGATCTCTCCGGCCAGCTCGATGCCCACCGGGCCGCCGCCGATGATGAGGATGTTCTCGGCGTCTTTGACGCGTTGATTGAGGCTGGCATAGTGCTGGAGACGGTCGTCGATACTGCCGCCGTGCGGCTTCATCAGGTCGCCTTGGTAGTTTGAGCCGGTGGCCAGCACCAGATAGTCATAGGGGATATAGCTGCTCGTACCCGCCTGATCGACGCGGATGGCCGTGGTGGTGACATCGGTCAGCCAGCCTTTGATACGCGTGACGTTGGGCAGGAATTCATCATAGTGCACTTGGGCGGCCAGCGAGCCGGGCGCGACGATCAGCCGCGGCGCGGCCATCGGCACTTCAAAAAAATCCTTGGGATCGACCAAGGTCACCTCGGCCAGATACTGCAGGGCATGGGCGACATGGTAGCCGCCGAGACCACCTCCGACGACGACGATTTTTTTCTGTGGATTCATGCGTGTAGTCTTGAGCAAAAAGGGATGTTGGGCAGGATTGCATATTTAGCGTGAGATTTCAGCGGTGTTTTTGCTAAACAGTGGGGTCAATGCTTGCGCATGACCGAATAGATTTGCATCTAACCCCCAGATATGGCAAAAGTAATGGCATTGCACGCCGCCATCGCCGTAAGGACTGTCCATCGCCATGACTCAAACCAAACCCGTCATCCACCCCGACATGCTCGCCCAAGCCGCCGCGCGGATCTTACACTCCCCGCAGTGCAGCCTGCTGGGGCTATCTTTGGTGCCCTCGAACCGCTACGTGGTGGTCAAACTGCCCTACGCCGAGCGTCTGGTGGGCAACCCCGGCACCGGGGTACTGCATGGTGGCGTGATCACCACGCTGATCGACTCGAGCTGTGGGCTGGCGGTGTTTGCAGCACTGCCGGACTATGAAATGATCGCTACCCTCGACCTGCGCATCGACTACCTGCGTCCGGCCACGCCGCACCTCGATGTCTACTGCAAGGCCGAGTGCTACCGCATGAGCCGTCATGTCGCCTTTGTCCGCGCCACTGCCTATCAGGACGACAGTACACAGCCGCTGGCCTATAGTGTCGGCACCTTTATGCGCAACTCCAGCCCCGTCAAGAAACCCGAAGGAGTCGCCTAATGGACTTTTTTAAACGCATGCAAGACGCCAAAACCAGCGGCGACTATGCCGGATTTATCGGCGAGATTCCCTATGCCCAAACCATCGGCATGCAGATGCACGAGGATGAACACGGCGACCTGACCTTTGTCATGCCCTTTTTAAACAGCAATGTCGGCAACCATCTGCTGCCCGCCCTGCATGGTGGGGTGATCGGTGGTTTTATGGAAAGCGCCGCGCTGCTGCAGATCATCTGGATGCAGGAGTCTACTGAACTGCCGCGTACCATCGACTTTTCGCTCGACTATCTACGCTCGGGCAAGGCCGAAACGCTGTACGCCAAATGCACCATCAGCAAAAAAGGCCGCCGCGTGGCCAATGTGGTGGTCAATGCCTGGCAGGACAATCCAGACAAACCAGTGGCCGTGGCGCGCTCGCATATCTTGCTGATCGACTGATCCTGCGCGGCATGCGGCGCATAAAATAAGCCGAATACAGTGCATATTCGGCTTAAGCGTGGACGCGCTGCGCATCAGCGCTGATGATGGTGGTGGTGATGCCGATGATGTTTATAGGTGTGATGCTTGTAGGCATGGTGCTGATGATGCCGTGAATGATGATGACGGTAGCCGTGGTGGCGATCGCCGTGATGATGCCGATAACCCTGATGATGGTGCGCATAGCCCGGACTGATGGTCCGTGTTTCAATCAGCTCGGCTTGGGCGACCAGTGGGGTCGCGATCAAACCAGCCAACAGCGCAGCCCGTATTGTTGTTTTAAGCATTGTTTTAAACATGGCACAGACTCCAACCGTAGTAGGTCAGAAAAATATAAACCCAAGTCGGCCTTCTGTCTGTTTTTTGATCAAAACCCTACAAAACGTCACACGCTGCAATCTACCGCAACGCAAGGCCAACGCTACTCGTCGTTCGCCTCGCGCTAGGCCTCAGCTCACCTGTTTAGCCGCCCTGCCCATCTGCGGCGGGCGCTTGCCAGCCCCCGCCCAGCGCGCGGATCAGACTCACCGCCGCGCGTGCCCGATCGCCATTGAGCTGTACCGCCGTGCGCTGCTGGAGCAAGACACTACGGTCGGCGTCGATCACGTCGAGGTAGTTGATCGCGCCTTCACGGTACTGCAGATGTGAAATCTGCGCGGCGCGCGTGGCACTCTGCACAGCCGCGTTTTGCGCGGTGAGCTGCTGGCTAAGGATACGCTGATCGGACAAACCATCCTCCACTTCACGGAAACCATTTAGCACCGTCTGCCGATACTCGGCGACGGCTTCCTCATACTGTGCGCGCGCCTGCGCGACATTGGCTTTGCGTAGCCCGCCGTCAAATAGTGGCAAGGACAGCAGCGTCCCCGCCACCGGCCCCAGCAGGAAAGTACGACTCGACCAGCGCCCCAGATCACTGAGCGCTGATGACTCATAACCCAGCGCTCCGGTCAGACTCAGGCTCGGAAAGAACGCGGCACGCGCAATGCCGATGCGCGCATTATTTGCCGCCATGGTGCGCTCCGCTGCCGCGATATCGGGACGGCGCTCCAGTAGGGACGACGGCAGCCCTGCAGGAATGGTGATGTCGATCGGTACTAAAGGCTGCACCGCCAAGCTAAACTCCGCAGGGGCTTTGCCAAGTAACACGGCCAGCGCATGTTCCGCGTCAGCACGGTTACGACTAATCCCGAGCAGATCCGCCTGCGCGGAGGCCAACTCGGACTTGGCGCGGGTCACGTCCAGCTCAGAGATATAGCCGGCGTCATAGCGTTTCTGGATCAGCCCCAGCG
>JASLJP010000196.1 GCA_030152425.1 Aquirhabdus sp. | reverse complement strand
GTGGAAAGCTTGGGAGACTATACCCATGAGCTGGAAACCATCTATGAGCGTTTGGTCGAAGGTCGTCAGCAGTCTTCACCGCTGTTGGTGCGTTTTATGCGCCATGCCCAAGACCAAGTGGCACAGCAGGTTGAGCAGTTGGCCTCAGCGCAAACCTCGTTCTATACCCCGACTGAAACTGAGACGCTGAAAAAATTCATCAAGTCTGCAGACACGCAAGTCTTGCAAGACTATTTTGATTTGCTCAACCCCGCAAAGGCGGCCGCAGCTGCACCAGCCGCACCGGTCGTGGAGCCCGTCGCAGTTGTATCGCCTGCTGTGGCGAAACCCTCGATCGTTGCGTCCGTCGTGTCGGCAGTGACCACTGCGCTGGGCGGCGCTAAAGCTGCACCAGCCGCTCCGGTGCCTGCACCCCAGCCACACGATGAAGATATCGGCGCCCGTCCAGCACTCGGTCAGATGCAAGTCTTGGCAGAAGCGTGGGATGAGGGGAGTGCACCCGATCCCGAAGTTTTGGAAATTTTCCTCGACGAAGCCGCAGACATCATTGATCAGACCAGTGCGCAGCTTGCCCAATGGCTGACATTGACCACTGGCAAAGGCGGCAAAAAAGACGCTGCCGATGGCAAAGACCTACTGAAAAAACTGCAACGCAACCTGCACACCTTTAAAGGTGGCGCACGTATGGCGGGTGTAGACGCATTGGGCGATTTGGCGCATGAGATGGAGTTCGTTTACGAAGACCTCGCGCTGGAGAAAAAACCGGTCACGCCAGAGATTGGTCATATCCTCAACCAAAGCCATGACTGGCTGGCTGATGCCGTCGCCGTGCTCGACCGCGGTGAACGTCCACAAGCGCCTACTCAGTTGATCGAAGCCTTGCGTTTGTTCCGCAAAGATCCAGCGCTATTGGCCGAGTCGCTGGCCTCCAAAGCCATCGCGGTACCGGAAGTCCATAAGCCCGTCAAAGCTGCAGTCGTTGCGCAGCCTGTCGTTGCGGCTGTACAAACCCCGGTTGATGATACCCAGTGGCCGGCCGGTTTGCCGCCCATGGAAGGCTCATTTCCGAAACGCGATACCCTCGATGTGTCTTCTTCCGAAATGGTGCGCGTCTCCGCCAACCTGATGGACAAGATGATCAATCTCGCTGGCGAGAATGCGATCAACCGTGCGCGGATTGAAATGGAACTCAATGGCGTCGCGCATATTGTGGACGATATGGGTACCGCCATTCAGCGGATTTCCGAACAGCTACGCCGTATGGACGGCGAGCTGGAGTCGCAGATCATTGCCCGTCATCAAGACGAAGTCGGCCAAGCCGAAACCCAATACGAAGACTTTGACCCGCTGGAAATGGACCAATATTCATCCATTAACCAACTGTCCAAATCTTTGGCGGAATCCGTATCCGACTTGCTCGACTTTAAAAACACCTTGGTCGAAAAAGCCCGTGATTCTGAAAGTTTGCTGCTGCAACAGTCACGCATTCAGTCCGAGCTGCAAGAGGGCTTGATGAGTTCGCGCTTGGTCCCATTCTCCCGTCTGGTACCTCGTCTGCAACGCGTCGTGCGTCAGACCGCAACCGAGCTGGGTAAATCGGTCGAGCTGGTCATCCAAAACGCTGAAGGCGAACTTGATCGTAGCGTGTTGGAACGTATGATCGCGCCGCTCGAACACATGCTGCGTAACGCGGTAGACCATGGTCTAGAAATGCCCGTTGATCGCGCGCTGCAGCAGAAACCTGAGAAGGGTACGATCACCCTCGCGGTACAACGCGAAGGCGGCGAAGTCATCATCACCCTGCAAGACGACGGTCGCGGGATCAATGTCGATGCGGTACAAAAGAAAGCGCTGGAACGCGGCATTATTGATGACAGTGCAGTGCTGACACCGACTGAAGTCATGCAGTTGATCTTCCATGCAGGTCTGTCGACCGCACAACAGGTCACCCAGATTTCTGGTCGTGGCGTGGGCATGGACGTGGTACAAAGCGAGATTCGTCAGCTAGGCGGTGTGGTCACCGTAGACTCGGTGGTTGGTCAGGGTACGACCTTTAACCTGCGCCTGCCCCTGACTGTGGCCGTGACCGATGCGCTGCGTGTCCGTGTCGGTGACCGTATTTTTGCCGTGTCTTTGGCGCAGATCGAACGTATCGTCCGCGTCAATCCGCTGGAGCTTGAGCAGTTCTATCTGTCCAGCCAAGACTTGTTTACCTTTGAAGGCAAACCTTACCGTCTGCGCTATTTGGGCGAGATGATCGGTGGTTTCAATACCCCGACCTTGTATGGTCAGGTGTTGCCACTGCCGCTGCTGATCGTTAAATACGAAGGTCAGCAGGTCGCGATCCAAGTCGACCAATTGGTGGGTTCGCGTGAAGAAATGGTGATCAAGCCCGTCGGTCTACAGTTGGCAACCGTCAGCAGTATTTCCGGTGCTACCATCTTGGGTGACGGTTCGGTGGTCATCATTCTCGACTTGGCTGCGTTGGCGCGTATGACGGTAAGTCATCGCCTTAGCCATACCGTACAGCCGGATTTGGCTGCAGAGGCTGTCGAGACACAACAGAAGAAAGTTATCATGGTGGTCGACGATTCGGTCACCGTGCGCAAGGTCACGACACGTCTGTTGGAGCGTCATGGCTACCACGTCATCCAGGCCAAAGACGGCGTGGATGCCATGAGCAAGCTGGAAGATTTCCGTCCAGACTTGATGCTGCTTGACATTGAAATGCCGCGTATGGACGGCTTTGAAGTTGCGACCTTGGTTCGTCATAATCCGCGACTGGAAGAGCTGCCGATCATTATGATTACCTCACGTACAGGTGAGAAACATCGTGAACGGGCATACAGCATTGGGGTGAATGGTTACATGGGGAAACCGTTCCAAGAGCAAATCCTATTAGAAAACATCAGTGAGCTTCTAGCAGAGTCGTCCCCTGCTTAATACGGAGCCTATTTAGATAACAGAGGACGTTATGGAAAATAGTGAGGTACCACGGCTGATCATTGTGGCGGATAATCCGCTACAACGAATGGCTTTGGCAGATGCTGTGGCACACGGCGGTTACGATGTGATCCACAGCCTTCATCCCGGACATTTAAAGACGGAGCATATTGCATCGCTGCCGAGCCTTTGGCTGTTGGATGTCGAAAACGAAGACAGTGTGCTGGATCAACTGGGCGACGTGCCCCTGATGGTAGGGATCAGTCAAGCCCCCTCTGCGGCCAATAAAAAAGCCTATGGCATTTGGGTCAAATCCTTGACTGGCAAGCTCACCAAGATTTTGGGTGAAGCACCACCACTGCTGACGGAAATGCTGGATGCCAAAGGGCGCAGTATCGTAGAGACGATGCCGGTCAAGGCGCCGCCGCCCCGTGTGCCGAGCAACCCTAATGTCGATGCGCTGCGCGAAAAGCTGACCAAGGCCAGTGCACACAGTGTTAAACCCATGCAGAAACGCATGCCTCGGCCGACGATGCGGATGCCGAGCGATGGCTCGTTGCCGGAGTGGCAGTATGTCTGCTTGTTGGCCGCGTCGATGGGTGGTCCTGAGGCGGTCAAGCGCTTTTTGGATCGCGTGCCGACCAGTTTGCCCGTGACCTTTGTCTTGGTACAGCATATCGATCCGACGATGCAGGCTGTGCTGCCGCGTATCCTCAGCCGGCACAACGACTGGCAGTTTGATCTGGTGGATGCACAGACCGCGACGGTCAATTCGCGTGCACCGAGCATGCGTCTCAGTACCGGTCATGTGTTGCTGGTTCCGGCGATCCGTCAGATTGATTTTGCACAGGATGGGGCGGTATTTGCCCATGCCAGTATCCAGACCGAGCCTCTGCGCTATGAGCCTA
>JASLJP010000168.1 GCA_030152425.1 Aquirhabdus sp. | reverse complement strand
AGGAGATAAAGGGCAGGTCACGGCTCATGAGGTTGCACTCCGAGGGTCGACCACCATCGTATTGACGGTGAGCTGACGATCGACACAGTCTTGCGGGAAGCGTGCCGAGGCGAGGTAGGTGTATTCGCGCACCCGTGCAGCGGCGATGCTGTCGCTGGCATCCGAGCTGTCGAGCGCCGGGTGGCACATGATCAGCAGGCTATCGGACAGCGCAGTGCTGACCACTTCCGGTACGGCGAGTTTGAGATGTCCCTGTGGGTTGGCGCTGTCCAGCCAGTGCTGCATCAGGGTCGGGTACGGTGTTGCTTCGCTAAAGTCGTAAATGCCAGCAAAACGCTGGTTCTGCGGGATGCCGAGGCTCTGACACAGGCGCGCCAGTGCATCTGCGCCAAGTCGGGGCAGCAGACTGCTTTTAAAGCGGTAGCCCGGAGTCGGCAGGGTGTGGCTTAGATTGCGCACCCAGCCGGTGTAGTGGTGATTGGCGAGGAAGTTGGTCAGCACGGTGCGTACGACGGGAAACTGATGCACATGCTGGTGGCCGTCGATATAGTCGGGCGGAAACCCCATCACGTCGACAAACTGCTGCCATTGTCCAGTCAGGGTTTTATTGACCCAGGCTTTGGGCAGGACGCGTAGCCACGCGGTGAGCATGAGCTGGCCGAGCGGCAGAAATAGCAGCGCATCGCCAAAGTCGTGGGTCAGGTTAAAGTGTAGGCCGATCTGCAGGTGCGGCTTGCGGGCTTTTAGCGCGCGCAGGGCGGCGCCATGGGTCGCCCAGTCAGCGGCTTGCGTCATGCAGGACGTTGCTTGCAGACGATCATCCTCCATCAGTTGCAGGATCGCCTGACTGATTGGCGCATTCAGCGCGTAATCATCGGCGCAAAAGAGGACGCTAGACATAAGGATTCACGTTCAATCACAAATAGAATTATTTAACGCAGAGCGTAACACAATCATTTCCGTTGCTCGTCAGATTTGCTTTGCGCCAGAATTGAAAAGGATTGAGTTTCCGCTCGGCTCGCCTAAAAAACGGCCAAATTGAAATAGGGCGCAACCTTAGCACCCGAAACTTAGCCGAAGCATATGATATTTCATTTTGAACATGAGTGTTCAAGCGGGCGTGACTTAGCGCGTGCCGCTGTGCTCAGCCGCCTGTGCCATGACATAGCGGAACTGCAGGCCGTGCGGCGTGAGGTTGCGCAGGGTGACGCTGGCTTTATAGTGCGAAGCAATCTCGAGGATGATGGACAACCCGAGGCCGCTGCCGGTCTCATGTTGACCCAACACACGATAAAACGGATCAAACACGCGGCCGATCTCGGCTTCGGGGATGCCGGTGCCGCTGTCGTCGACTTCGATGACTGCGTCGCTGCCGACTGCTTTGATGCGGATATCGACCCGGCCATGGGATGGGGTAAAGCGGATGGCATTGCTGATGGCATTGCGCAGTAGGGTCTGGATGTCGGCCACATCGGCGCGCACGCGGACATCGTCTTGCTCCAGTACGCCGAGGTCGATGTCTTTGCTGCTGGCCAGCGGGATGAAATCGACCAGCACGTCATGCAGGCAGTCTTTGATCGAGATCGGGCGGACATCGCCGATGCTACCGCTTTGCTGGCGCGCAAGGCTCAGCAGTTGTTCCAGCAGGCGCTGGGCGCGGCCGAGGCCGAGACGGAGTTGGGCGACGCGTGCGCGCCCGTCTTCGCTCAGGGCGCTATGCTCTAGATTTTGGCTCTGTAGGGTCAGGGCGGTGATCGGCGTGCGCAGCTCATGTGCAGCGTCGGCGATAAAGCGGCGCTGCTGCAACAGGCTTTTATTCAGCCGCGCCAGCAGTTGGTTGATGGATTGGACAAAGGGCAGGATCTCGCGCGGGATCTTGGCATCACTGATCGGCAGCGGGATGTCGTCTTTTTGCTGGTCGATCTGGGTGGCGAGGCGGGTGATCGGTTTAAAGGCGCGGCGGATCACGAGGGTGATGACCATAAACAGCGCGGGGATCAGCACCACAAAGGGGATGAGCATGCGGGCGCTGGTATAGGCCGCCAGCTCGTCGCGCACTTCCGTACGCTGTCCGACCAGAAAGCGCTGTTTATCCGGCAGGGTGCGGACAAAGATGCGCCATTCTATGCCCCCGCTGCGCAGGGTGGTCAGTCCATCCGTCAGATTGGCCGGGGCTTGGATCCAGTGCGCCTCGACGCGCTCGGGGTGGAGGTCGAGCTGCTGGACGACGATCTGGGCTTCCTCCAGCTCGGTGGCCTCGCGCGCCGGATGGATAAAGGTGGTCTGCGGCGGTGCGATCAGGTCGGCCAGTGAGCTGGCGGGTACGACGGTATAGTCCGGCATCAGCCCGCTGTGATGGTTGGTGATCAGCAGCGCGATGAGTTCCAGATAGTGGTCTTGCAGTTTGAGCGCTTCTTTGCGCGTGGAGTGGTAGACGCCCATCGCTGCCAGCGTACCGATGATGATGACCAAGGCAAAAAACCAGCGCAGCAGATAGCTGCGCAGCGAGCGATGGTTGGGGTCGATGGGGCTATGCGCTGTCTGCGCGCTCATGCTTGTTTCTCCACCATCCAGCCGACGCCGCGCACGTTATTGATGACCTTGGGTCCCAGTTTCTTGCGTACGCTGTGGATCAGGAATTCGATGGCGTTGCTTTCTACTTCTTCGCCCCAGCCATAGACCGAGGTTTCCAGCTCGCTGCGCGACAGGATCGCGCCTTTGCGACTGAGCAGGGTGTGCAGCAGGGCGTACTCGCGTGCCGAGAGGCGCGCGGTCTGGGCGGAGGGGGACGGGTCGTCAGGCAGTGGCTGATAGGTGGCCTCGTGGCTGGCGGGGTCGAGCGAGAGGCGGCCGTTGCTCAGGATCGGCTGCGCTGAGCCGCTTTTGCGGCGCGTCACCGCGCGGATACGTGCCAGCAGCTCAGGCACTTCAAAGGGCTTGACCACATAGTCATCCGCACCGAGGTCGAGGCCGTGGATACGCGACTGGATATCGTCGCGTGCGGTGATGATGATCACCGGGGTCTCGCGGCCACTGTTTCGCCAGTTGCCTAGCCAGACGAATCCATCCTGCTCGGGCAGCCCCAGATCGAGCAGGATCATCTGGTAGTCTTCGACCTGGAGTGCCGCGTGGGCCATATGGCCGGTTTCGACATGGTCGACCGCATAGCTGGCATCGCGCAGTGCGGTCTGCAGCGCATTGGCGATCATCAGGTCGTCTTCTACGAGGAGTATTCTCATGGGTCTCTATATCGATTGCAGGATCGGCCAGATCGGCGGTATGTCCTGAGGCGTTGCTAGTTTATACTGTATTTTTTCGGCATATACGATGAGTAAATCGCAATGAGCGCGACAGACGAGCACGGCCACGACCACCCTGCCGGTGAGGAAGGACACAGCCATAGCCACGACTTCAGTGGTCAGAGCGAAAGCCGGCTATGGTGGGTGCTGCTGCTGACCGGTGGCTTGCTCATCGCTGAGGCGGTGGGCGGGCTGGTATTCAACAGCTTGGCGCTGCTGTCCGATGCGGCGCATGTCTTTACCGATGTCGCGGCGATCGGCATTGCCATCATGGCCATCCGCGTCGGTCGCCGTCCGGCCG
>JASLJP010000146.1 GCA_030152425.1 Aquirhabdus sp. | reverse complement strand
GTGACCATGGCGGTGCTGACGAACATCGGCATGATATCGAGCACGGTGATGCCGTGCTGCTTCCATTCGATGTTCAGCCCTTCGGTCAGGCCGCGGATGGCAAACTTGGTTGCCGCATAGGTGACGAGGTCGGGCTGACCAAAAATAGCCGAGGCCGAGGACAGGTTGATCACGCGCGAGTTTGGTGTTTTGTGCAGGTAGGGAAACGCTGTGTGGCAGCCATTGATCACGCCCTGCACATTGATGTCGATCAGGCGATGATGCTGTTCCAGTGCGATATTTTCAAACTTACCTGAATAGAGGATGCCGGCATTGTTGACCAGCAGATCCAGTGAGCCGGTATGTTCAAAGAATTCGGCCAGTGAGTTTTGCCAGTCTTCGACACTGGAGACATCCAGACGTCCGGCCATGGCGCGCTCGGTGCCCAGCTCTTGGGCGAGGGTATGCACGGCGGCTTCATCACGGTCATAGAGGCCGACAAACCAGTTGTTCTTGGCAAACAGGCGTGCGGTGGCTTGGCCGATCCCTGCGCCTGCGCCTGTGATAAAAACCGTCTTCATGGCTAAACTTCCTACGTAGATGTCGTAATAGTATACAGCTGTAGATCATAGCGTTATTTGGCGACGCTGGCGATACGTGTGACCAAAAGCTGATCAATCTTATAGTTGTCAATGTCCACGACTTCAAATTTAAAGCCATCAAATTCAACATAGTCGGTGCGTTTGGGAATCTTGCGCAGCATATACATGATGAATCCGGCGATGGTTTCATAGTTTTCTTCATCGGGCAGTGTGTCCAGACCGAGTGCGTGTTTGACGTCTTCGATTGGGGTCACGCCATCGACCAGCCATGAGTTTTCATCGCGCATCACCACTTGTTCTTCTTGCGACTGGGTCACCAGATCGCCCATCACCGTGCTCATCACGTCATTCAGGGTGATCACGCCGACCACCAATGCGTATTCGTTGATGACCACGGCAAAGTCTTCGCGCGTGGCTTTAAACCGTTCCAGCACTTCAGACAGTGTCAGTGAGTCGGGGATCATCAGCACATTGCGGATATTGGCTTCGTTGATCTGCATCAAAGGCTGGTTGTTGATGATGCGCAGCAAGATATCTTTGGTATCGACATAGCCGACCACGGTGTCGATGGTTTTGTCACAGACCAGAAATTTGGAGTGGGGGTGGGCGCCGATCTTTTGTTTGACGCTTTCGCCGGTTTCTTGCAGCGTAAACCAGACGATGCTCTCGCGCGAGGTCATGCTGGACGGCACAGTGCGCGATTCCAGCTCAAATACGTTTTCGATCAGGTGTAGCTCTTGTTTATGGATCGCACCGGCCTCGGCGCCAGCGTCAACCATCGCGGCGATGTCTTCATAGGTGATTTCGTCGTTGCGCACAGTGGAGATTTTAAACAGCCGAAAGATGCCATTGGCCAGACCATTGATCAGCCAAATCAGCGGGGTGCAGGCTTTGATAAACACCAACAGCGGATTGACCAAAAAGATGGCGACTTTTTCGGGCGCAGTCATGGCGACGCGCTTTGGCATCAGGTCGGCAAAGATAATAAAGATCGTGGTGACAAAGATAAACGACAGCAGGAAGCTGAGCGTGGGGAGGGCAGGGCCTTGGTAAAACAGTCCGATCAGGTCGGAGATGGCTGGCGTCAGCGCCGCCTGTCCCAAGATACCGCCCAAGATGGCGATGGCGTTTAGCCCGATCTGTACTGCAGCAAAGAAATTACCCGCTTGATCCTGCAGATCAAGGACTTTTTGTGCGTCTGTTTGCCCTTCGGCCAGCAGCATTTTGAGTTTGATCTTGCGTGCCGCCGCGATGGCGATTTCCGACATGGACAGGAACGCACTGCAGACCACCAAGATGCCGATGATGACGAAATTATTGAGCAAGCTCACGGTATATACCCTTCTATCGCGTTGTTTTACCTTGCATGTGTCTAGCCTAACCGATTTAGAGGCTGATTTGCAGTGCGTTTTACGCATCTGGCGTATGCATGCCCCCTGATGCGGATCGCCTGTAATCTAGGGATAGCAAGCAATGTAGCCCGCAATCTGCTATAATTCAGCCTCGTTTTTTGCAGTCTGGGTGATACAGCCTCGATTTGTAGTCCTGCTTTGATTAGCACCGTTTTTTATCGCTCGCCTCGCCCTGTTATCCCGGATTGTTTATGCCTTTAGATTCAACGCTCGTCCCCCCAAATTCCGTTGCTCAGACCTTTGCTGAGCTGGGTTTAAGCCCGGCCATCGTGCGCAGCCTGCATGAGCAAGGCTATACCTCGCCGACCCCGATTCAGGTCGAAGCGATCCCTGCAGTGCTGGCCGGGCGCGACCTGCTCGCGGCCGCGCAGACCGGTACTGGCAAGACCGCTGGTTTCACCCTGCCGATTTTGGAACAACTGTCGCGTATCGATTTTTCCCGCGTCAATCATAAAGCCAAGATCCGCGTCCTGATCCTGACCCCGACCCGCGAGCTGGCCTCTCAGGTCGAAGAAAGCGTGCGGGTCTATGGCAAGCACCTCGACATCAAGTCGATGGTCATGTTTGGTGGGGTGAACATCAATCCGCAAAAAGAAAAACTGAACCGCCGTGTCGATATTCTGGTCGCAACCCCCGGTCGTCTGATCGACCATATCGGGCAGAAGACCATCGACCTGTCCGGTGTCGAGACGCTGGTGCTGGACGAAGCCGACCGCATGCTGGACATGGGCTTTATCCGCGACATCCGTCGTATCCTGCCGCTGCTGCCGAAGAATCGTCAGAATCTATTGTTTTCCGCGACTTTTTCGGAAGAGATCAAGACCTTGGCTGCGGGTATTCTCGACAACCCTGTGCATATCGAAGTCGCCAAGCGCAATGCGCCAGCCGAGCTGGTCAGCCAAGTGATCCACCCGGTCGACCGCGAGCGCAAACGTGCGCTGCTGGAACACCTGATCACCACCAATGGCTGGTTTCAGGTGCTGGTCTTTGCCCGAACCAAGCACGGCTCTAATCGTCTGGCCGAGCAACTGGACAAGAGCGGCATCAGCGCGATGGCGATTCATGGCAACAAGAGCCAAGCCGCGCGTGAGCGTGCGCTGTCCGAATTCAAATCCGGTCGGCTGCAAGTGCTGGTCGCCACCGACATCGCCGCGCGCGGCATCGACATCGACCAACTGCCGCATGTGGTCAACTTTGAGCTGCCGAATACCCCGGAAGACTACGTGCATCGCATTGGTCGTACCGGCCGTGCCGGTAGCGAAGGTGAAGCCTGCTCACTGGTCTGTATCGACGAGTTGGGTCTGCTGGCCAATATCGAAAAACTCATGAAGCGTAAGCTCGAATCGCGCGTCATCCCCGGCTTTGAAGTCGACCCCCGCATCAAAGCCGAGCCGCTGCGTAAACCGCAAACCGGACGTGACGGCGGTCGTGGTGGCCGTGATGGCGGACGCGGCGGTCAGGGAGACAATCCACGCAGCAATCTGCCGCGTGGGAACGGCGGCAACTCTCGCGGCGGTCAAGGCGGCGGTAGTCGTGATGGCCAAGGCAATGGCGGCGGCAATGGCAATGGCAACAAGCCAGCGCCAGCGCGTGCACCGCGTCCTGCACCAGCACCTGCGCCCAGCGGCAATCCGTATGTGAACGCCCCACGTCCACAGGGCAACACGCCTGCACCGAGCAGCCCAAACCGTGCGCCGCGCCGTCGTACGCCGTCGTCAGGCAATCACTAAGTCCTGTGCTTTCCAGTCGGGGCAAACCTCGGCTGGAAACACTGCAGCAACTACCCATCGCACCGTAAACCCCTTACACTATCAGGCTGAATATTCATTTCGCCTTTGGCAATAAAACGGACAGACCATGCTAGACCCTAAATTACTGCGTAACCAACTGGATGTGATCAACGCGGCCTTGGCCAAACGTGGCGGCGTGCAACTCGATGCAGCGCTGTGGGCGGGACTCGAAACCCGTCGTAAAGACCTGCAAAGCCGTACCGAGAGCCTGCAAGCCGAGCGCAATAACGGCGCCAAGCAAGTCGGTCAGATCAAAAAATCCGGTGGTGATGCCAGTGAACTGATGGCGCGTATGCAGGCTGTGGGTGATGAGGTCAAAGCGGTCGAAGCCGAATTTGATAAGCTGCAAGCGGAGATCGAAACCGAAGCGCTAAAAATCCCTAATCTGCCGGATGACTCCGTACCGCTGGGCAAAGATGAGCATGACAACGTCGAAGTGCTGAAATGGGGCACGCCGCGCAGCTTTGATTTTGAGATCAAAGATCACAGCGATCTGGGTGAAGCGATGGGTGGTCTGGATTTTGCCAAAGCCACCGAGATCACCGGCTCACGCTTTAGCGTACTCAAAGGCCCACTGGCACGTCTGCAGCGCGCATTGGCGCAGTTTATGGTCGACTTTCATACCGAGCAGCATGGCTATACCGAAGTCTATGTGCCGCTGTTGGTCAACGGCGATAGCCTAAAAGGCACCGGCCAACTGCCTAAGTTTGAAGAAGATCTGTTTAAACTGGCAGGTGACAAACCCTACTACCTGATCCCGACCGCCGAAGTCCCGGTGACCAATCTGGTGCGCGACGAAATCATCGACGAGAAAACGCTGCCGCTCAAATTCGTCGCCCATACGCCGTGTTTCCGCAGTGAAGCCGGCTCTTATGGCCGTGACACGCGCGGTCTGATCCGCCAGCATCAGTTTGAAAAAGTCGAACTGGTGCAGATCGTCAAGCCGGAAGACGCCGCGCAAACCCTAGAGACGCTGACCGGCCATGCCGAGGCGATCTTGCAGGCACTGGAGCTGCCGTATCGCAAGGTGCTGCTCTGCGGCGGCGACATGGGCTTTTCTGCAGCCAAGACTTACGACCTTGAAGTCTGGTTGCCGAGCCAAGATACCTATCGTGAGATTTCCAGCTGTTCGATGTTTGGCGACTTCCAAGCACGCCGCATGAAAGCGCGCTATAAAGCAGATAAGAAGACCGAGTTTGTCCATACCTTAAATGGCTCGGGTCTGGCCGTGGGTCGCACCCTGCTGGCCGTGATGGAAAACCATCAGCAAGCCGATGGCTCAATCAGCATCCCAGTGGCGCTGCGTCCGTATTTGAAAGGTCTGACCAGCATTAAATAATCCAAACGGGTAGGGCGTACAGTCCGCTTACCCGTGTTTAATCCGCCTGCGATAGGCGGATTTTTTCCTTTTTTTAAGGCAGGTGTTATGGACGTCCTACCCATCGCGCTTAAGCTCACCCAGCAACGTTGTCTGGTGGTGGGCGGCGGCGCTATCGCGCGGCGCAAAGCCAATTTACTGAGCCAAGCCGGCGCACAGATCGACGTGCTGGCGCTGACCGTGTTGCCTGCGCTTGCCGAGCTGGCGCTGGAGAGCGGCGGCAAGGTCACTGTGGCCGCGTATGCGTCAGACGTCGATGTGACACCCTATCGTCTGGTCATCGCCGCGACCGATCAGCCGGAGGTCAACAAACAAGTCTTCCTCGACTGTGAAGCAAAAAACATCCTCGTCAACTCAGTCGATGATCCGCCGCATTGCCGCTTTATCCTGCCGGCCATCATTGACCGTTCTCCGCTGTTGATCTCGGTCTCCAGTGGCGGTACATCACCCGTGCTGGCACGTCAGTTGCGCAGCAAGATCGAGTCGCTGATTCCTGCCCAGTTTGGCGAGCTTGCAAAATTTTCCGGGGTCTGGCGCCCTACGGTCAAAGCCGCGATTCCGAATCCGGATCAGCGCCGTATTTTTTGGGAAAACCTCTACGCCAGTACCATCGGCGAGCAGATCTTGAATGGTCAGCGTGCTGCGGCAGATGCGGCCTTGCC
>JASLJP010000137.1 GCA_030152425.1 Aquirhabdus sp. | reverse complement strand
CTCGGCTGGCGCATAGTGCAGCCGAGCAGTAAGCTCGGCGATAGGTTTAGTTTTTTTCATATCATTCACAGTCATATGCGTAGGATAAGGACTGACGATACTGCCTGACATGTACGAAACACCTTTAGAATGGATCTCGCAGTATAGGCATGCAATTTTTGCAGTATCGTGAAAACACACAAGAATACTCGTCATACCATACAGAGCACCCAACTCAAACTGGTCGACAACGGGTTGGTTAATCAAGCCTTAAAGGCGGAATATGCTGACAAACACGGTGAAATCAGCACAGTTCTGCGACTAAATCACTGTATGCAGCGGCGCATATGCTGTCAAGGCAGTCATGGTATACTCATGTTTGCACTCTTTTACATTCAGACCTGTAGGCAATTTGTCCGGGCTGGATCTATATTTGGAATCCTATGGAATTGTTTGACCGACCGAGTGGGGGGGAACGCGCCCTACTGGTTCACCTCAATATCAGTCATATCGACCATCAAGACATTGAAGAATTCCGTTTGCTCGCAGTATCTGCTGGCGCTGAAATCATCACCCTCATCGGCGGATCACGCCAACGCCCCGATGCGCGGCTGTTCGTCGGCAAGGGCAAAGCCGAAGAGATCCGACAACATGTGGTGGACAGCGCGATAGATATCGTGATCTTTGACCATACCCTGACCCCGGCCCAAGAGCGCAACCTCGAAAAAATCTTCCAGTGCCGTGTCGTCGACCGTACCGGATTGATTCTGGACATCTTTGCCCAGCGCGCGCGCACCTTTGAGGGCAAGCTGCAGGTCGAACTGGCCCAACTCGACCATCTGTCCTCGCGCCTCGTGCGTGGCTGGACGCACCTTGAGCGGCAAGGCGGCGGCATCGGACTGCGTGGTCCGGGGGAAACCCAGCTTGAAACCGACCGCCGTTTGCTGCAAGTCCGTGTCGGCCAGCTCAAAGAAAAGCTGGATAAAGTGCGCCAAACCCGTAAACAAGGGCGCGCGGCCAGACAAAAAGGCGGCATCCCGACGCTGTCCTTGGTCGGCTATACCAACGCGGGTAAATCCACCCTGTTTAACCGTCTGGCAGAAAGCGACGTCTATGTCGCCAACCAGCTATTCGCTACCCTCGACCCCACCCTACGCCGCCTCGACTGGCAAGGTCTGGGGCCGCTGGTACTGGCCGATACGGTGGGCTTTGTCCGTCATCTGCCGCATGGCTTGGTCGAGTCGTTTCGCGCCACCCTAGAAGAAACGCTGGAAGCCGACCTGCTGCTGCATGTTATCGACCAAAACAGTACAGACCGTGACGAACAGATCGATGCCGTCGAAGCGGTGCTCAAAGAAATCGGCGCCGATGTGCCGATCCTGCGGGTCTATAACAAGATCGACCTCAGCGGCGATGCACCGTCGATCCACGAGGGCGAGCCGGATCTGCCGGATCGCGTCTACGTCTCGGCGTATAGCGGTGCCGGGATCAGCCTGCTCAAACAAGCAGTGCATCAGCGCCTCGCCACAGGCAAGGTCACCGACTTCCACCTCACACTGCCCGTCTCTGCCGGACGTCTACGCAGTCAGCTCTACCAGCTCGGCGTGATCCAGCAGGAACACACGTTGGACAATGGCGATGCTGAACTGACCATATCGCTGTCGACCCCGCATCTCGCCCGTCTGCTGGCCGAAGCACATGTCGACCCTGACCTGATCATGCCTGAAGAAGAAGCCGTCCTGTTTCGCCGCGTGCTGGAGCATTTCGAGCAAGACCGTCTGGAGCGCATCCGCAGCAAAGCCGAAGACGCGCTCAACGAAGGCATGGTCGACGATGATGTCGACACCACCACGCCCTGAATCCGACTCCACACTTTCATTTAGCCCATGTCTATGTCCGCACCCGATTCCAGCACGACCCCCAGCCCACCCGCAGCGCCAGCGCCTTTCGACTGGCGCATGGCCGGCGTGGCGCTGGTCATCATTATCATCGTCCGCGAGCTGTGTGTCTGGCTGATGGGTCTGGTCGGCTATGAGAACCTCGGCAATCTGGTCGGGCTGTTTGTGCTGCTCGGGCTGGCGCTGTGCTATCGCGCCTCCCACGGTCAGATCCCGCCCCGGCTGGTGGCCGCCAATGCCCGTATCCTGCGCGAAAGCCTGTTTGCCTTCCTACCGATCTGTGCGGGCATGGGCGCACTGGTGATTGGACTGGGCGGAGATGCAGGCAAGATCCTCGTCATCATGACCCTCAGCACGCTGATCCCGCTGCGCCTGTATGCGTATTTAAGCAAACGCTGGCTCGGGGAGTCGCACGAATGAACCTGCCGATGCTGCTTGAACCCCTGCGCCACACGCTGCAGACCAGTGTCATGGTCTGGTTTGGCTTTGCTCTCACCCTCGGCGGCTATCTGGTCGCAAAGAAGATCAACACCCGCTGGCCGCGCCTGCCGCTGGTGGTGGTCGCCAGCCTGATTGTTATGCTGCTGTTGGTATTGGTTCGCTGGCCGTATGAGGCCTATGCCCAAAC
>JASLJP010000133.1 GCA_030152425.1 Aquirhabdus sp. | reverse complement strand
GACGATGGCTTGGTCAAACGACGCTAGACGATCAACGCGCAATAAAAAACGAGCCTCGGCTCGTTTTTTATTGGGATACACAAGCTTACTGCGCCTGCACCACCAAGGCATCAATGCCACTGTCTTGCAATTGGCGCTGGGCTTTGCTGGCTTCGTCACGGCTGTCAAACGGCCCTGAAATCACGCGATACCACTCCTGACCATCGTTGGTCGTGGTATGGCGTACATCGGCAGGTAGACCGGCAAGCAGCACGGCGGCGCGCTGTTTGTCGGCTTCGTCGGCAGACTGAAAGCTGTTGACCTGCAGGATATAGTGCGAGGCTGGCTTTGCCGTGCCGCTACTGGTCGTCACAGGCGTCACGACTGGGCTCGGCTCATCCGGGATCACGTCTGGTACGGTCTGAGTCGGGATTGGGGTGACTTGCTGTTTGGGCAGCAGGTCGTAAAACTGGAAGTCGGCAGGCTTTTTATCATCGGCAGGCACGACAGGCACCACCGGTGTAGTGACTTGCGGGCCGGTGTTGGCCGGTTGCCATGGCTGCCACAGATAGAGCAGCGCCAGACAGGTCAGGCCGACCACGATACCGAATACGGTCCACAACCACGTCGGTACCAACGGTCCACGCGGTGCGGCTGCGGTAGGCCGCTGGGTAGCGCCACGAGGTTTAGAGGTGAACAAGATCGCTTCCTTTTTTTTTCGTAAACCAATAGAGAGGAGTCAGCCTTACATGCTGGTCGGTGCAGAAACACCGAGCAGCAGCAGACCGTTGTGAATCACTTGGCGAACCGAATCCGACAGCAACAGACGCGCCTGCATCAGTGCCACGTCATCGCTGATCACCTTATGCTCGTTATACCAGCCATGGAACAGTGCTGCCAAATCTTTTAGATAGTTGCCCAGTTGATGCGGCTCGTACTGGGTTGCGGCCGCATGCAGCGCATCTGGATAGGCAGCCAGTTTCGCCAGTAGCTCGGCTTCGACCGTCTCGACCAGCCGTCCTGCGGCGGCGCGGCCTGCGGCGGCGTCAAAGGATTGACCGCTGCTGGCGACTTTTTCCAGCATGCGATGGATACGGGCGTGGGCGTACTGGATGTAGTACACCGCATTGTCCTTGCTCTGCGATACCGCCAGATCGAGGTCAAAGTCGATGTGCTGGGCGCTCTTACGCATCACGTAGTAGAAACGTGCGGCGTCATTGCCCACTTCTTCGCGTAGCTCACGCAGGGTGACGAACGAACCGGAGCGCGACGACATCTGCACCGGCTGGCCGCTGCGCCATAGGCTTACGAACTGAACCAACAGCACGGTCAGTTTCTCGGCATCATATCCCAGCGCGCTGATCGCGGCTTTGACGCGCGCGATATAGCCGTGGTGGTCGGCGCCCCAGATGTCGACGATCTGGTCAAAGCCGCGTTGGAATTTATTCAGGTGGTAGGCGATATCGGCGGCAAAATAAGTCGTCAGGCCGTTTTTACGCTGCACCACCCGGTCTTTCTCATCGCCAAAGTCGGTCGAGCGGAACCAGATGTTGCCGTCTTTTTCATAGAGGAAGCCTTTGTCCTGCAGGGTCGCCAGTGCCTCATCGATCTTGTCTTTCAGCGTTGCTTCGCTAAACCACTGATCAAAGCGCACGCCAAACTCGCCGAGGTCATCTTTGATGTCATCGAGGATTTCCGTCAGGGCTTGTTGGTGAAATACCGCATAGCCATCGCTTCCCAGCAGACGCTGGCTGTTGGCGATCAGGCCGTCGATATGCTTTTCTTTATCGCCGGACAGCACGGTTTTTTCACCGTTGGCGTCCGGTTCACCATAGACCACATCGGCCGGTACGTCGGCATAGACATCGGCCACGGTGCGTTCAAACGTTTTACCGTGTGTATCTAAAATGTGCTGGGCGATATCATAGACATAGTCGCCTTTATACGCGTTTTGCGGAAAGGTCAGGGTTTGGCCGCAGCGTTCCAGATAGCGCAGGTAGGTACTGGTGGCGAGGATGTCCATCTGACGGCCGGCGTCATTGACATAGTATTCGCGCTGTACGGTGTAGCCCGTCGCTTCCAGCAGGCGTGCCACGGTCATGCCGTAGGCTGCACCGCGGCCATGGCCGACATGCAGCGAGCTGGTCGGATTGGCGGAGACGAATTCAACTTGTACGGTCTTGCCCTGGTTAGCCCGGTTCTCGCCAAACAGTGCGCCATCGGTCTTGATCTGATCGAGGATGGCAAAGCGCTGGTCATCGTTTAAGAAAAAATTGATAAAGCCCGGTCCTGCGATCTCGACCTTGGCGATCTCGGCGCTGGCGGGCAGTGCCGCGAGGATCTTCTCGGCCAGATCGCGGGGTTTGATACCCGCCGTTTTGGCGGCGAGCATGGCGATATTGGAGGCAAAGTCACCGTGCTGGCGGTCTTTGGTACGGTTTAGGGTGCTTTTATCTTGCCAATCAGACGGCAGTAGACCTTCGGTTTGAAGCGCGGAAATAGCAACGGCAAGTGCGGACTGGATAGCGGAGTTCATGGGCTTAAGCTTAACAATACTGCAAAACGTACAATATAGCAGAGCACAGGCGTACAACAAACCACTCGCGGATGAATTTTGTGCGAGAGCGCACAGCATAGCGCGAGGGCGTGATGCGGTGGCTGCGGACAGGTCGTGCTAAAGCAGAGTATTTACAGCGGCTTAGCGCTGGGTGTGGTTGGCGTGGCGTGACTTCAGTTTCTGCACGACATACAGCGTCAAAAACAGCAGCGCCATGGTCAATACGATCGACGCGCCGGTGGCGACATTGAGCCATGCGCTGCCCCACAGACCTGCCGCGATGCCGATCTGGGCAAAGCCAAAGGCATAGATCACCATCTGCCGGGGTGAGCGCGCCCACAGGCGTGCGGTCAGGGCAGGAATGACCAGCAGCGCCCCCATCAGCAAGGTGCCGACCGCTTTGAGCGCCAGTACGGTAAACAGCGCCAGCACCAGCATAAAGATCAGCCGCTGGCGACTGGCGTTGATGCCTTCGCTGGCCGCCATATCGGGGTCGATGGCCAGTCGTAGCTGGGCGCGCCAGTTGTAGGCCAGCATGCCGACACCGAGCAGGATCGCGGCAAACAGCGCGGGCAGATCCGGCCAGCCTAGCGCCAGCAGATCGCCAAACAGATAGCCGATCAGCTCCGGTCGCAGGCTGGGCAGTTGATTGACCAGCAGCAGACCGCTACATAGCAGGGCGGACGAGCAGAGTGCCAGCAGCGCATCCATCGGCAGGCGTCGATCTTGTAGTCCCCACAGCAGGGCGACTAACAGTCCAGAGACCGCCAAAACACCGACCCAAAACGGTAGCGCCAGCAAACCAGCAAGGGCAACACCCAGTAAGGTGCCGTGCGCCAAGGTGTCGGCAAAAAACGCCATCCGCCGCCACAGCATCAGACAGCCCAGCGGAGCGGTGAGGAAAATCAGCAGCGCACCCATGGTCCACGCCGGTAGCAAGAGGCTGAGATAGTCCATTAGGGCGTGGTCTCTGTATGGGTAGGGGGGATCAGGTCGGCAGCCACTTCGGGATGTAGCTGTGGCGTGATCGGCGCATGACCCTCTTCATGAGCATGGTGTAAGTCGTCATGACGGCAGTGGTCGTGGTGATGCTCATACGGCACGCGGCCGGTGCCAAACAGCGCATGGTAGGCCGGATCTTGCAGCACGCTGGCGGGGGTGCCGCTGCAGCAGATGTGATGGTTGAGGCAGACCACGCGCTGGGTGCCTTGCATCACCCATTGCAGATCGTGCGACACCATCAGCACCGCACAGCCGTAGCGTTCGGGCAGCGTGCGCACATAGGCGTAGAGTTCAGCCTCGGAGTGGATATCCAGTCCTTGCATCGGTTCGTCCAGTACCAGCAGCTCCGGCTTGAGCAGCAGCGCACGCGCCAGCAGCACGCGTTGGCGCTCACCGCCTGACAGATCCTGTACATCGCGATTCAGCAGATTGGCCGAGCCGGTTTCATTCAGGATCTGGGCAAAGAAATCCGGCGTGGTTTGGGTCAGGGCAAACAGATCGCGCACGCGTAGCGGCATGCTGGGCGACAGGTGAAAACGCTGTGGCACATAGCCGATGGTCAGCCCGGCGCGGGTTTGACGGCTGCCGCTACTGAGTTTTTGCAGGCCAAGTACTACTTTGACCAGCGTGGACTTCCCTGCACCATTAGGGCCGATCAGGCTGACGATCTCACGGGCATGCAGTGAGAGCGATACGGTGTTGAGCGCAGTACGTTGGTCAAAGCGCACGGTGGCGTTGTGGATCTCGACCAGCGCCGGTGCGGGTTTATGGCTGGCCGAGCGCAGGTCGATCTGCTTTAAGGGTGTGTGATTCATGCCTGCACCTGATCCAGTGTACTGCCCGCTGGCAGGCGCTGACACTCGACGCACAGTCCTGCCACCTCGATGGTCGTATGCTGCAGTAGAAAGCCGCCTTGCTGTGCAAGGTGCATGAGGGTGTTTTGCAGGGTGCTCGATTCCGCTTCATCGACCCGGTGGCAGTTTTGGCAGATCAAAAAAATCGCTTCATGGCCGCTGCGTGGATGGCAGCATGGTACAAAGGCATTGATCGAGGTCAGACGGTGGATAAAGCCCTGTTCGAGCAGAAAGTCCAGACTACGATAGACCGTCGGTGGGGCAGGCGGGCGGCCATTGGTCGCCATCTGCGCCAACAGGTCGTAGGCACCGATGGGTTTGCCCGCCAGCAGGATCAGCTTAAGCACATCACTGCGCAGCGGCGTCCAGCGCACCCCACGGCGCGCGCACTCCGCTTCGGCATCGGTGAGGCGTGTCGCGATGGAGTGGGTATGTGTGTCATGCAGGCTATGGTCATGACTGTGATGTTTGATGCTGTGGTCGTGCTGATGATGACCATAGCCTGCATGACACACATACCCACTCCATCGCGACACGCCTCACCGATGCCGAAGCGGAGTGCGCGCGCCGTGGGGTGCGCTGGACGCCGCTGCGCAGTGATGTGCTTAAGCTGATCCTGCTG
>JASLJP010000060.1 GCA_030152425.1 Aquirhabdus sp. | reverse complement strand
AGCGGCTGCGCGAGGCGGTCAAGCATGGCTTTAAGAAAGCCATCGTGCCGCGTGGCAATGCGCCGCGTCAGGCCATAGAGGGCATGGAGATCATTAGTGTCGGGCGATTGCATGAGGCGATCAGTGCAGCGTTTGATTGATCGGCCGCAGTAGAACTGAGGCAACGAAACGCAGAAATGGCTGCCGTGTATATTATGGGTGATGGTTGGCACTTTTCAAGACCCGGTTCCAAACTCACACCAAATGCAACCGCAACACTACGATCGTTTTATTTATTTATGTTAGCGTGTGAACTGCAAATCCTTGGGACGTCATATCCCAAGGCTAAGCGCTGAATATGTTGCATTACCCCACGATCTCATCATTTTTAGGAAATGATTCACATGAAATCAAACACTCGCTCCGCCATCACCGCGCTGATTTTGGCCACGATGGTTATCTCACCACTCGCGGAAGCAAAACGACTGGGTGGCGGTAGCAGTTATGGCATGAGCCGCTCCAAATCCTCAGGCTCATCGTACGGCAGCAGCAATAGCTATAATGGCGGCAACGCATCGCGTCCGTATCAAGCTGCGCCGCAATATGCACCACAGCAACAAGCCCCCGCTAAACGCGGCCCGGGCTGGGGTGGTGTCGCCGCAGGTGTCGCGGTAGGTGCACTGGCAGGTTCAGCACTTGCGCATGCAAACCAACCGAATCAACCCGCCAGCGGTGCTGCAGCCACAGGCCAAACGCAGAACGCGGATGGCACGTGGACCCAAAATCAACCGCAAGCACAGCAACCAGTGCAACAAAAAAGCGGCTTTTCGTGGTTTTGGCTGATCTTGCTGGCAGGGATAGGCTATTTTGTCTATCGTCGTTTCGCCGCAAAAAAGTCGGTACCGGCGGGTAACGCACCGACCAGCAGCCCCTTTGGTTTTGGTGGCAACAGCCCAGCGCCGGTACAACCCGCAGGCGGTAGCGGTACCAATATCTTTGGTCAGCCCGTAGGCGGTGCAAGCCCAGCCGGTGCAGGTCCATTTGGTGCGGCTGCGCCGTTCACCGGTAATGGTCAGGCTTTGCCGGATGGTACGGAGCCTGCTGCGTTTCTGCGTCAAGCCCGTGCGACATTCCTGCATATGCAGACCATGAATAGCTCCAGCAGTGTGGAAGAGCTACGCCGTTATTTTACCCCTGAGCTGTTTAGCGCAATCCAAGCGGATATCGCGGGGAACGCGGACACCGCAGAATTCCCAACGCTGAATGCCCAGATCGTCGACAGCACCACCGACAATGGTCAGTACGTCACCAGCGTGTTGTACAGCGGAACGGTCAGCGAAGATCTGAACAGCGCACCCGTGCCGTTTAGCGAAACCTGGCACTTCGTTCAACCAATCGGCAGCACCGACAAAAAATGGCTCGTTGCGGGGATTCAACAAGGCTAATCCCTTGGCGTGACCCGAACGACTCAGCAGACTCCGTCAAAGCAATTTGGCGGAGTTTTTTAATATCTGCGACTTAAATTTATCACTGGATTGCATGCAGCATCGGTGCTTTTTTTCGGTATTATGGCGTGTCTTTATTTGCGTAAAACTGATCTCCCCCATGACCGATGCAAGCCCGCTACCCATGCATATGCCACAGCATGCCACCCTCCATGCGACCGAACCCCATGCCGATCTATCCTCGCATACGCCGATGATGCAGCAGTATCTGGGTACCAAGCGTGAGTACCCGCATGCGCTGCTGTTTTACCGCATGGGTGACTTTTATGAGCTGTTTTTTGCCGATGCCCATCGTGCTGCCAAGCTGCTCGGCATCACTCTGACCCATCGCGGCAAATCCGGCGGCGAGCCGATCCCGATGGCGGGGGTGCCCTACCATGCCGCCGAAGGCTACCTCGCACGGCTAGTCAAGGCCGGCGAGACGGTAGCGATCTGTGAACAAGTTGGAGAAGTCACGGGCAAAGGCCCCGTCGAGCGTAAAGTCGTGCGGATCCTGACCGCAGGTACACTGACCGATGAAGCGCTGATGCCGAGCCACCGCGCGGTGCGCATGGCGGCGCTGTGCCTGCATAAAAACAACATCGGCCTGGCTGTACTCGAACTTGCCGCCGGTACGCTGACGGTGCAAGAACTCAGCCCAGACCGCACCCGCCTCGCCATAGAACTGGCACGCATCGCGCCAGCCGAGCTGCTGGTCGATGAGGCCATGATCCAGCAAGAAAAAATTTCACTGGATGAACTCAAGCAACTGGTCAACGCCAGTACCCATACGGTCGCCATCACGCGCCGACCCAATGTCGACTTTGACCTTAAAAATGCCAGTGCAACGCTGTGTCGTCAGTTTGATGTCGGCACGCTCTCGGGCTTTGGGGTAGACCATCTGCCGCTGGCGCAGGCCGCTGCTGCGGCGCTGCTCCACTATGCGCGCGAGACCCAACAGAGCAATCTCCCGCATATCCAGAGCCTACGCGTCGAGTCGATGGATGCGTTCATCGCCCTCGATCCAGTGACACGCCGTAATCTCGAGATCATCGATCCGTTGTTTGAAAATGGCACCTCGCTGCTGGCCTTGGTCAATGACTGCCAGACGGCAATGGGCAGTCGTCTGCTGGCGCGTCACCTGATGCAACCGCTCCGTGATACGGCGATACTGGATGCACGCCTCGATG
>JASLJP010000035.1 GCA_030152425.1 Aquirhabdus sp. | reverse complement strand
CAGGCTGATGGGGTCACCACCAAAGTGGAATGCACCGGCATCGGCTTGGTACATACCGGTCATGACGTTAAACAGCGTGGTCTTGCCCGCGCCATTCGGCCCGATCAGGCCATGGATGACGCCCTGCTCGATCTGCAGGCTGACATTTTTCAGCGCATGCACGCCGCCAAAGGATTTGTTGATGTTGTCCAGTACCAGCAAAGGCGCGTTGTGCAAATCAGTCATGTTTGAACTCCTGCTTGCGGCGCTTGGACGGCAGCAGTCCCTCGGGACGGAACAGCATCATCAGCACCAAGGCCGAGCCAAAGATCAGCATCCGCACATTGTCCGGATCGACCACCTGGCGGCCAAACAGCGCGTTTTGCAGCGGCTGGATCACGGCGCGCAGCGCCTCGGGGGTCAGGGTCAACAGCACGGCACCCAGCACCACACCGGCGATATTGCCCATCCCGCCCAGCACCACCATACACAGCACCATGATCGATTCCATGAGGCCAAAGCTGGTCGGGTCGATAAAGCCTTGGAAGCTGGCAAACATGCCACCCGCCACACCGCCGAAGCTGGCACCCATGGCAAAGGCCAACAGTTTGATATTGCGCGTGTTGATGCACATGGCTTTGGCGGCCAGTTCATCCTCACGGATCGCGACCCATGCACGGCCGATACGCGAGTCTTCCAGACGCATACAAATGCCGATGATGATCATCACCAAGATCAAAAACACATAGTACGACAGGTAGGCACCGTTAAAATGCTGGCCAAACAGGTCAAAGCCACTGCCAAAATGATGGCCAAACACGCTCAAGGTATCGATACCGCTGATGCCTTGGGTGCCGTTGGTGATATTGACCGGACGGTCGAGGTTTTGCAGAAACAAGCGCACGATCTCGCCAAAGCCCAAGGTCACGATGGCCAGATAGTCACCGCGTAGCTTGAGCGTCGGTGCGCCCAAGATACTGCCCGCCAGCGCGGCAAAGCCTGCACCGATCGGGATCAGCAGCCACGGCGAGATATGGATATTGAGGTGCGGCGAGGCCAACACCGCGACGATATAGGCACCCAGCGCATAAAACGCGATATAGCCGAGGTCGAGCAGACCGGCATAGCCGACCACGATATTCAGTCCCAAAGCCAGCATGCAGTACAGCAAGGCATAGTCGGCGGTGCGCACCCATGCCGGCCCCATCAGCCCCAAGGCAAACGGTAATAGCAGCAGCACGAGGCCGAGTAGCGCAAACGCGCCTTTTTTCTTGAGATCACTGGGTTTGGCAGTGCGGGGCACGCTATTGAGAGCATCCATTACGCGCGCTCCGATTCACGTTCGCCAAACAGGCCGGACGGCTTGACCATGAGTACCGCGATCAGCACCAAAAATGCAAAAATGTCTTTATATTCACTGCCCATCAGGCCGCCGGTCCAGTCGGACAGATAGCCCGCGCCCATCGCCTCGATGATGCCGAGTACAAACCCACCGAGCACCGCACCACGAATATTGCCGATGCCGCCGAGTACTGCTGCCGAGAAAGCTTTCAGCCCCAGCAAGAAACCCATGGTGGCGCTGGCCTGCCCGTAGCTGGCGGTATACATGATGCCCGCGATACAGCCCAGACCGGAGCCAAGCATAAATACGCTGCTGATGATGCGGTTGACATTGACGCCCATCAGCGCGGCAACGCGGTCGTTTTGCGAGGTGGCACGCATGGCGCGACCCAGACGGGTGCGCTGTACCAACAGCCACAGGCCGAGCATGAGCAGGATCGCCAGCACAAAAGTGCCGAGCTGGTAGATGGTGATGCGTGCGCCCAAAATAGTATACGGCTCGACGTTGAGCACTGCTGGAAAGGGCTGGTAGCCGCGCCCCCAGATCATCATCGCGAGGTTTTGCAGCACGATCGACACGCCGATACCGGTGATCAGCGGCGCCAAGCGCGGCGCATGACGCAGCGGCCGATAGGCGATCCGCTCGATACCAAACCCGAGCAGCGCGCAGATCGGCAAGGACAGCAAGACTGCGGCTAAAAGCAGCAAATAGGGCGGCAAACCAAGCTGTAGACCGATGAGTCCGGCCAAAACCGAGACCGTAGTCATGGCGCCGACCATCACCACATCGCCATGGGCGAAGTTGATGAGTCCCAAAATGCCGTACACCATGGTGTAGCCCAGCGCGATCAAGGCATAAATACTGCCAATAATCAGACCATTAGCAAGCTGTTGAATGAATATATCCACGAATAGCGAAATCCTGACCAAAATGAAGTGCGCGCCGCCTGATCGCAGCGTTGCGGACACGAGTGCGGGGGCAGATTATCAAAGCATGGATTATGCCGTTTTTATCGGCAGGGCGATATATCGACTGTGTTTATGGATGCAAGAATAGCTGGAAAGTTGAAGGATTCGCAGGATTGGAGGGCATCTTGCCGCGATATAGGCCGGTATCAGGCCAAACGGCCTCACTATGCCTGAGCCAGCCACAGCCGAATCGCTTCGCCCAAGGTATGCGCTTCGGGGAAGCTCGCTTGGATCAGCGCCGCCGCGCCGCATAACAGGATCGCCAGCACCAACAGCGGGAACCACGTCAGCCGGATAAAGGTCCCGGTATAGGAGCTCATCTCCTGACGTCTAAGGCGTTGATAGACCCGCGCGGCAACCAGACTATCCAAAGTTAGCTCGGCCATCAGCATCGGGGCGGCACTGATCAGCCAATAGACCACGCTAAACAGCACGGCAATAACCACCAGCAGCACGATGCCTTCGCCGTCGATGGCATCAGGAATCAGATCGGCGGCATCCGAGTAGTCCGGCTCAGATCGACGCGGGTTGTCTTCTGCCCTATCCAGATCCGAGGTGATCTCATGCGGATGCGCCTCAACCCAATGGCGCATGCCATAGGCCAGCGCCGCATAGCCGAACGCCAAACCGACCAGATAGCGCAGTGGCATGCTGTACACGCCCCACTTTAGTAGGATGGCAGAGACGATAAACCCGACCAGCCCCGCGATCGACACCAAACCGGCCATCGCCAGCCTTGGGCTGCGGCCACTGCGGATGTCTCTGGCCAGCGACGCGATCGCATCGCGACGAGGGCGAAAGCGGTTGGCACGAGGAGGGAGAGGCGGTTGGTTTTGCGGGTCTGCCATAACGAGGCTCTGTATTTTTCTTTATTTCAAATACGACTTGAGAATGCCCGCCACT
>JASLJP010000274.1 GCA_030152425.1 Aquirhabdus sp. | reverse complement strand
CTCACGCGCACGCTGCATCATTTTCTGATAGAGCTGAGTATCGATGCGGCTTTCTTCTGCAGAGGACATCTTTGGGGCTTGGATGGCTTTAGGCGTCGTTGTATCCGGGGTTGCGTTTTCCAAGTCGGCAAGCGTCCCTGACAGTGCGAAGGCAGACATCGACACCGACTCTAAACTCAATAAAGCTAACAACAGCTTGGTTACCGCACCACGCATATGACAATCCTTGATATTTTTTAACCCTCGCTCGAAGCGCATGATACGCCCTGAACATCACATGTGGGCTGCCGCAACCGCGCAGCCCGTAGGGTTATCCCCCAGCGCACCTCAGTGCGGTTTACTACCAACCCGCTGTAATCCTAGCAGCGACTCAGTGAGATAATGATCCAATTGCAATTGCTTTTCCTTCAAGCTGACCCGGATCTGCGCCAAGAGCGCCTTGTGATCCTGAGCCCCTGATTTTTCAAAATCATCTTTCACTTTATCAAACAGCACACGCGCTGCTTTGATGTCAGTACGATCTTCACGGCTTTGATTTGGCAACGCTTCGAGTACATCAAGCTGCTTGTCATAGCCACTGATTTTGCCTTGCAGCAACTGTGTTTGCTGGATTTGCTGCAAAATGGACAACACTTCACTGCGTTCTAAAAGCTGCGCCCATAGTCCCGAGTAACGATTGGTCGGGATCTTGGGTAGACCCAGCAGGATTGGGTCAGAGGCTTCGACCGGAAAGGTCTGCAGGACATCAAGTTTTTCAATGTCTTGGTCAAACTGGGCCATCGCCGCTGCTTGTTCTTTATAGACCTGAATAGCCGCACGATATCGATCAGCAGCATTCGGATTCTTCTGATCTTCGAGCGCACTGGCCGACAGCATCCAACCCTCTTGCACCAACGGATCGGCTGGATTGCGCTTGGTCAGCTCATTGGCATAGTTATAGGCACGTGCATAATCCCCCAGACGATAGTAGATATGCGCACTGGTCAGCAGCGCCTGATTGCTATACGGACTGTCCAACTGGACATTACGTAGGGCGGTCTTCGCCAAATCAGGCTCATTGCGCAGTAAACGCAAATACGCCAGCGACAAGGCGATCTTGTCGTTCAAGTTCGATGCTTCACGCGGTGTAATAGACGCATCCACCACATCCCCACCGGTGAGTGCACTGCGGGTGAATGTCGACGCATTACCCAGTTCGCGGGTTTCAATCAAACTACTTTGGCGACTGCTGCCATCGCTTTTACCGCTAAACCAGGCAAACCATCCTTTACGGTCTTCGCCGTTACGGACACTGATGTCACGTGTCGGATTCGGTTTGATAATCGGGGTAAGCTTGGGAATCTTATCGCGCATCAGATCTTCGAGGATACGCGTCGCATAGAGCTGAAACTGTTTTTGCTGCGCAAGATCGGCGGCTGTATAGCTTTGTCCAGCATCCAGATGTTTCTTTTGCAGGAGCGACAGTGCCAAGTTATAACGCGCCAGTTTGCGGTAATACGGTAGCGGCGTTTGAAAAGACTGCAGCGCTTCGATCGCCTCATCGGCATGATCGGTACGCGCCAAAATATTGGTGACCATGACCATGCGCTCGCTTTCTTGCTTCGGCGATAGCATCAGCGGAGGATCGCGCAAAAAGTTCAATGCCAGTGAATATTGACCCGTCTCGTAGACCAGCTTGCCATAGGAGAGCCAAGGGTCATTGCGGTTATTCGCGGTGACGTCGCTATTGCCTGCGCGTGTCAAGGCAGCTTCCGCTTCACGCGGCAATCCATAGCGGGTATAGAGATTACCCAGCAACACATTCCCAGTACCGGTCGCATTGAAGGCCAGTTCACTATTGGCCAGCAATGTGGTCAAGGCGTCGTAGGGTTGATCTTGGTAAAAATCATACATCACCTGCGCAAAGCCCGGCTCACGCGCATCACGACGCACTTCAAGCGGGGTGGCATAGGCACTGTGAACCGACCAGACCAGCGTGGACATGATCAGTGCCGCTTTTGCGGGCGTAAACTTAGAAGCAATCTTCATCTTATTTTGTGGCTTTTTATGAGTTAAAGCGTGCATCAACGTAGACCGTTTTAAGCGTAAAGAGGTAGTCAAGTTGAGCTTAGTCATGTTGACCCCATTCCACCAAGCGGAGCGGCAATTCACCCGGCCCTGGCCGTTCAATCAACTGGACGCCGATAATGTTCTTGGCGACTGACTTGGTAAACTGAATCCGCTGGGTGATCGGGGCTTTATTGGCTTGGCTCACGGTGACATCAAGCGTATGGACACCTTTTTTCAGATTGGCATCCATGATGGTATCCATCCCCCCCATCAGCAGTGCACTTAAGGCGTCTTTGTCATACTGACGTGCAGGCAAAGGCCGGCCATCTAGGCTGACCTGTAGCGACTGTACAGTGAGCTGGCTTTTGGGGGTAATGCCGAAGAGTACGAGACTGCGATTGGGCAATAGCAAACGCTGCTTGAGATGCGCAAGGCTGCGATCAAGCTGGAGTACGTCTGACTTGGCGTCTTCAAGATTACTTGGCGCGGGGAGCGCATCGTCTGCATGTGCAGCACTGCCGAGCGCAGTACATAGCAGCGCAGGCAAGACGAATGCAAAAGCTGTGGCTCCTTGCCGTTGTAAACCTGAAACCACCTTGCCTAAGCGCGTCACATGGGCAAACCAATGAGATAGGCGATACTTGCGAGGTTGAATCATGTCATCTACAAACTTATTATTCCTAATGTGGATTAGTACACAAACCCATGGTCGAAGTCAAAGCCTTAAAGTGACAAATTTTGCTAGTCTGACTATTGATTTTTTTGAAAAGCCCAAAACGACTTAACTAAGCGCAAAAAACGCGCCTAAAGCGCGTAAAGATTGAGCTAAACGGCACTTGTGCCGTTTTATACATCCGACCACATGCGCAGGAGATTGTGGTAAATCCCGGTGAGCTGTACCAGAGAGGGATGCTCAGGTGTCGCCAGCGTGAGGCGCTGAATCGACTGATCCAGATCAAACAATACTGTACGCTGCGCATCGTCGCGCACCAGACTTTGTATCCAGAAAAAAGACGCCAACCGTGCACCGTCAGTCACGGGATTGACTTTATGCAGGCTGGTCGCCGGATAGAGGATCATATGACCCGCAGGCAGCTTGACGCTCTTAGCACCATAAGTGTCCTCGATCAGCAGCTCACCACCGTCATACTCATCCGGATCGGCTAAAAACAGCGTCGCCGAAATATCGGTACGCACCCGTCCCTGTAGCGCACCGCGACCATCCACCCGAATATCACGAATGGCATTATCGACATGCAATCCAAAATGTCCGCCGCCCTGATAGCAATTAAACAACGGGGGGAAAATCTTGAGCGGCAAAGCCGCTGCCAAAAACAGCGCGTTGTGCTCCAGTTTTTTCAACACCAGTGCAGCAAGCTGCTGCGAAACAGGACTACTTTCTGCCAATTGCAAATTGTGTTTGGCTTTGGCGGACTGATAGCCTGCCGTGATCTTGCCATCTGCCCAGTCGGCGGACGCAAGTAACTCACGGCACTGGGCAACTTCTACTGCCGTCAAG
>JASLJP010000245.1 GCA_030152425.1 Aquirhabdus sp. | reverse complement strand
ACCGCACCTTTGCGGTGCGCTGTACGGCGGTGGGCTTTTCGGTGCGTGATTCGCAGTGTGTGGCCGAGCCAATCCTGATCCCGTCTTTGACCCGTTTTAGCCCAAACTCGCCACATAGTTTCGCCAGCCACCGTGGTGGCTGATGTCTGTCGCCGCATCCAAGGCAAACGGCTCGCAGGTAAATCCAGACACGATGCTCCCGTCTGCGAGCAGCACCTTGCCGATGCCCAGTGGCGAGGGGATCTGACTGACAAAATCACCAAAGCCTGCCGCGGATAGCGCCCAGACCTCTACCGGGATCGCGACACCGTCTTGGGCGACGCGTACCATGCCCGGACGATATGGCGGGCCACCTGCCAGCGCGTACAAACGATAGATCGGTGCCGATTCGGTCGCCTTGACCAAGACCCCCCCGCGATCTGTGAGCTGTGGATTCAGCGCCATGCCAGAGAGGTGTGCGCCGCAGACGACGAGGTGGATCGTGAGTTCAGTCATGACTGTCTCCAATAGGTGTGGGGTACGTCCATCCAGCGCCGGGCCAAATCGAGTAAATTCCAGTCCTGCGCTGCTAGGGCAAAGAAGGTAATGCCAAAAGGCAGGCCATCATCGCGCGATCCTGCGGGCAGGGCGATGGCGGCATAGTCGAGGAGGTTCATAAAGTTGGTGTAGTAGCCGAGGTTGCTATTGAGCTGGAGCGGATTGGCCAGCATCTGGGCAATGGGGTAAATCGTACCCGCCGTGGGGGTGAGGATGGCATCCACCGTACCCATGATGCCGTCGCAAGTACGCTTAAGATCGGCAAGCTGGTAAAACGCCGCGAATGTCTGGGCGGCGCTGATGTGCTGCGCAGGCTCGACGATATGACGGATCACGGGCAGCACGGCATCGGGCTGGACAGCCAGCAGCTCGGCCAGCACTTGATAGCGCTCCGCCACCCACGGGCCGTTATACAGCAGCGTCGCGGCAGCCAAAAAAGGGGCAAAGTCGATCTCGACCAGGTGCAGCCCCTGAGCGGTCGCGTCGACTTTGGCCTGCTCAAACAGCGCCGCATACTCGGCATCGCCAAAGAAACTTAACTGCTCGGCACGCGGAATACCGATCCGGCTGAGCGCTTTCGGCGCAGGCGGAATGAGCGCCTTGGCATAGCTGTCCGTTGTATCAAACTGTGCGGCGACCGCCAGCACGGTTTGCGCATCGGCAGCATTGAGCGCAAAGATCGAGACACAATCCAGCGTACGGCATGCCGGCACGACCCCGCTGGTCGAAAGCAAGCCACAACTGGGTTTGACCCCGACCAAGCCATTAAACGCCGCCGGGACTCGACCGGAGCCAGCAGTATCGGTGCCCAGTGCAAAACTCGCCAGACCCAATGCCACCGCCAGCGCCGAGCCCGAGCTGGAGCCTCCGGCGATATAGTCCGGGTTGATGCTATTTTTGGCGATACCATAGGGTGAGCGTGTGCCGTTTAGTCCCGTGGCAAACTGATCGAGATTGGTTTTACCGAGAGGGATTGCCCCGGCGTCAATCAGTCGCTGCACCACGAACGCATGCTGCTGTGGCGTATAGGCATAGGTGGCACAGGCCGCCGTCGTCGGTAATCCTGCGACGTCGATATTGTCTTTGATCGCAAACGGAATGCCATATAGTGGCAGGCTTGCAGGATCGACTGCATCCAGACGATCTGCCATCTGCAGCAGGGTGTCGTCGGCAAAGCGACTGATCCAGACATGATGCGTCGTCGGATCATCGCTGCCACAGTCTTCACTGGCCAGCACGGGCAGAAGCGCGCGGATCAGCGCAGAGGGTTTAAGCCCCGCGCGATACGCCTGCTGCAAGGTGCTGATCTGGAGATCGGGCACGCAGAGGGACATCTTCATGCGCAATCCTCCAGCAGTACCAGCAGATTTTGCCCGCCGCCGACCTGTACGCCGGGCTGCACCAACACTTGCCCGATCACCCCATCGCGGCTGGCGACGATCGGAAACTCCATCTTCATTGATTCGATGATCAGCAGCGTGTCTCCAGCCCGTACCGCATCTCCCGACTGCACCTGTACCTGCCAGATGTTGCCCGGCACATGGGCGGCAACTGCATCGGCACCCTCAGGTACTTTCAGCTCCGCACCCTCCGGGATAGGTGCATCGGCTTCGCTGACATACTCCGCTTGGCCAGCCACGCGCCAGCGCTCTCGCTCTGCGTCAAACGCCGCCTGCTGGGTGGCTTTAAATGCCGCAATGCTGGCACTGTTGTCGGTGAGGAAGTCATTGTACTGGCGCAGACTAAGGGAGCCGTCCTCGATCCTGACCCGCATGCGCCCGGCAGCAAACTCACGGCGCATGGTCAGCAGTTCATCTTCACTGACCTCATAAAAACGGATCTGGTCAAAGAAACGTAGCAACCAGGGTTTACCTGCCTCAAACTCGGCTGTTTCACGATAGCGGTTCCACATCTGAATCGTCCGCCCAACGAACTGATAGCCGCCCGGCCCCTCCATGCCATAGACGCACATATAGGCACCCCCGATCCCGACCGCGTTTTCCGGTGTCCATGTGCGCGCGGGGTTGTATTTGGTGGTGACCAGACGGTGGCGCGGGTCGAGCGGCGTCGCGACTGGCGCGCCGAGGTAGACATCTCCCAGCCCCATCACCAGATAGCTGGCGTCATAGACGATTTTCTTGACCTCATCCAGACTGCCCAAGCCATTCATGCGCTGGATAAACTCGATGTTGCTCGGGCACCACGGTGCATCGGGGCGCACCGACTGCATGTATTTGTCGATGGCGAGACGGGTTTGGCTGTCGTCCCATGCCAGCGGTAGCCATACGGTACGCGACGGGACGACCATCGCATCAATGGCTGGCAGTTCGCCTTCGGCACGATGCAGCAAGGCCAATAATGTGGCTTGCGCCAGCTGCGTTGCATCAAAGTGAATTTGCAGTGAACGTATGCCCGGCGTCAGGTCGATGATGCCCTGCACCTGCTGGCGCTGTACCCATTGCATCAGGGCATGGATGCGAAAACGCAGATTCAGATCGAGCACCAGCGCGCCATACTCCACCAGCAGATAGTGATCGCCTGCCGGACGGTACACCACATCGGGCGCGCCATCGAGACCAGCATGGTGACTGAGAATGGCCGAGTGCAGGGTTTCAGGGTTAGGGGTTAGCGTTGTTTCTAAAGGCCGGGTTAATGTGGCCAAAGCAGTGCATTGCGCTTCTGCCAACGTGGCAGTCTGTGTTTGACTGATCGGGATAAAGCGGATGCTGTCGCCCGCGCGCAGTTGTCCCAGTTTCCACAGCTCGGCCTGTACCACGACCGCCGGACAGACAAAACCGCCGAGACTAGGTCCATCGGGGCCCAAGATGACGGGCATGTCGCCGGTAAAGTCGATGGCGCCGATGGCATAGGCGTTGTCATGGATATTGGACGGATGCAGACCTGCCTCGCCGCCATCGTGCCGCGCCCACTGCGGTTTAGGGCCGATCAGGCGCACGCCCGTCCGGCTGGAGTTATAGTGCACCTCCCAGTCGGTGGCAAAAAACATCTCGATGTCGCTGGGGGTAAAAAAGTCCGGTGCACCGTGCGGACCATACAGCACGCCGATCTGCCAATGGTTGCCGTATGCAGGCTGTAGCTCGGTGGGCAGGCTGGTCGACAGCGCGTCATGATCGGCGAGGCGATGGATCGGTAGCATATCGCCTAGGCGCAGGTTGCGCCCCGCATGCCCACCAAACTGCCCGAGGGTAAAGGTTGATTTACTGCCCAAATAATCAGGTACTTGAATGCCATCGGCGATCGCCAGATAGCTGCGGCAACCGACCGAGATGCGCCCCAGCTTGAGGGTCGACCCGGCATTGATGGCGAGGGTCGTCCACATCGGCACGGCAATGTCATCGATAAAAACGGGCAGCGGTGCGCCCGTGACACAGATGCGGCTCTCTGTGTGAAATCTCAATGTCGGGCCGCTCATGGTGCATTCCAGCCCAGCTGCGTTTTCATGATTGCCCAGGAGTCGATTGGCCATGCGCAGTGCCAGAGCGTCCATCGGTCCCGACGGCGGTACGCCGATATCCCAGTAGCCGAGCCGAGCGGGGAAGTCCTGTACCGAGGTCTGTACCCCCGCTTCGAGCACTTCGATACGTGCCGCCTGATAGGCGAAATCATTCAGGTAGCGCGTGGTCTGCCGCCCCTGCTGAAATACGTCCCCGGCAATGATATGGCTGACATAGTCGAGGTTGGTTTCAATGCCGGCCAGATGGGTGGCGGCCAGTGCGCGCTGCAGTTTGGCCAACGCGTCGGCGCGATCTGCGCCATGGACGATGATCTTCGCCACCATCGGGTCATAAAACGGCGGCACGGTCGAGCCTCGTGTAACGGCTGCTTCAACCCGCGCATCGCTTGGAAACAGCGCTTCGGTCAGTAGCCCTGACGAAGGCTGAAAGTTACGCGCCGGGTCTTCAGCATAGATCCGTACTTGGATCGAGGCGCCCTGCGCGGTCGGCGTAGCGGTCGGCAGTTGCAAGTCGCCACTGGCCAATAGCACCATCCACGCCACCAGATCGACCCCTGTTACTTCCTCGGTCACGCCATGCTCGACCTGTAGACGGGTGTTGACTTCGAGGAAGTAGAATTCCTGTGTGGTCGCATCCATGACAAACTCGACTGTGCCCGCCGAGCGGTAGCCGATGGATTGCATGAGGCGGATCGCGGTGTCTTGCAGGCGGGCGCGCTGCGCATCCGACAGGTGCGGGGCGGGGGTTTCTTCGATGACTTTTTGGTTACGACGCTGCACAGAACAGTCACGTTCGCCCAGTGCCAACACATGGCCATGGCCATCACCAAACACCTGTACTTCGATATGTCGTGCGGCTTGCACGTATTTCTCAAGGTACAGCCCCGCGTCCTTAAAGTTTGACTGGGCGAGGCGTGAGACGGACGCATAGGCATCTGCCAGCTCGCTTTCCGCCCAGATCAGACGCATGCCGATCCCGCCGCCGCCCGCTGTGCTTTTCAGCATCACGGGGTAGCCGATACGGGCAGCCTCGGATTGGGCGTCTGCGAGATCTGCCAGTAGATTGCTGCCGGGCAGCAGCGGTACACCGCTTTGCAGCGCGAGTTCGCGGGCGGTGTGTTTCAGGCCAAAGGCACGCATCTGATCGCCGGTCGGCCCGATAAAGGCAATGCCCGCAGCCTCGCATGCATCGGCAAAGGCCGCGTTTTCAGACAGGAAGCCGTAGCCCGGATGGATCGCCTGCGCGCCGGTTTGTAGCGCGACGTCAAGAATCTTGTCCGCCAGCAGATAGCTCTCACTGGCGGGTGCGGCGCCGATACAGATCGCCTCATCAGCCAGACTCACATGCAGCGCATCATGGTCAGCTTCGGAGTAAACCGCGACGGATTGGATACCGAGATCTTTGAGCGTGCGGATAATGCGGCAGGCGATTGCACCGCGATTAGCGATGAGCACCTTGCTGAATTTGCTGGACGGCTTAAGCATGATCAGCCTCCCAGGTCAGCAGTTGGATCGGGGTGGGGTTATAGCCATTGCACGGGTTATTGAGCTGTGGGCAGTTAGAGATCAGCACGACCAAATCCATTTCAGCGGTGATTTCGACGTACTTGCCCGCGCCGGAGATGCCATCGGCAAAGTACAGTTGGCCATCATTCAGCACCGGCACATTCATAAAAAAGTTGATATTGGCACCAATATCCCGCACCCCCAGACCGACCTCTTCCGCCAAGCTAAAAGTCGTCAGCGCAGTCATAAAATTATCGCGACAGGAGTGCATGGGGCGTTTGTCCATCGCATAGCGCACGGTATTGCTCTCGCAGGAGCAGGCG
>JASLJP010000229.1 GCA_030152425.1 Aquirhabdus sp. | reverse complement strand
TAAAGCGCTGCTGGCGTTCATTTCTTCACGAATGATGGTTTCGACTTTCTGCAGCACGCGCAGGCCGAGCGGCATCCACGAGTACAGACCCGACGCCAGTTTACGGATCAAGCCGGCACGCAGCATCAACTGATGGCTGACGACTTCCGCATCGCTTGGAGTATCGCGCAAGGTGGAGAAAAAATACTGACTAGCCCGCATAAAACCTTCCTTAAAAACGACGACAACAGCATGTATGTAATAGGCCGCTATGTTAGGTGCATTTACGGTTGAATAAAAGAGCATTTACAGCTTTAAGCCTTATGCGGCGCGGATTAATGCGTTTCAGCCATAAAAAAACCTGACCGGATTTATGCCCAGTCAGGTTTGGTAACCACATCGCTCATCCGTTTAGGCGAGGACATAATCCGCAAGGCTACGCGCGATCAGCAGACGCTGGATTTCACTGGAACCTTCGTAGATCTGGGTGATGCGCGCATCGCGATACAGCCGCTCGACTGGGTAGTCTTCGAGGTAGCCATAGCCACCGTGGATCTGGATCGCTTTGGAGCAGACCCACTCAGCCATCTCGGAGGCAAACAGCTTGGCCTGAGACGCTTCTGACAGGCAGGGCAGGCCTGCGGTGCGCATTTTGGCAGCTTGGATCACCAGCAAACGCGATGCATTGATCTTGGTATGCATGTCGGCAAGCATATTGGCGATGCTTTGGTGCTGGATGATGGGCTGACCAAACTGCTGGCGCTCACGCGCATAGCCCAGCGCTGCTTCAAACGCTGCACGGGCGATACCGACCGACTGTGCGGCAATACCGATCCGGCCGCCTTCGAGGTTAGACAGTGCAATGGCGAGGCCTTTACCGCGTAGACCGAGCAGGTTGTCGGCAGGAATGCGGCAGTTTTCCAAAGTAATGGCACAGGTGTCAGACGCGCGGATACCGAGCTTATGCTCGACACGATCGACGATAAAACCCGGCGTGCTGGTCGGTACGATAAACGCCGACAGGCCTTTTTTGCCCAGCTCCGGATCGGTCACAGCAAAAACAATGGCCATCTTGGCGCGTTTACCATTGGTGACGAACTGCTTGGCGCCGTTGAGCACCCACTCATCACCTTCCAGTACGGCACGCGTGCGCAAGTTATTGGCTTCCGAGCCAGCATGTGGCTCGGTCAGGCAAAAGCTGCCGATGGCATGGCCACTGGCGAGATCAGGCAGCCACTGCTTTTTCTGCGCCTCGGTGCCGTATTTAAGGATCGGACCACAGCCGACCGAGTTATGCACGCTCATCAGCGTACCCGTCGCACTTTCACCGGCCGAGATTTCTTCGACAGCCAAGGCGTAAGCCACATAGTCGGTATACGAGCCACCCCATTCTTCGGGTACAACCATGCCCAGTAGTCCCAGCTCTCCCATCTGAGTGATGGTGCTGTCGGGAATCCAGCCAGCCTTATCCCATTCTGCGGCATGCGGACGCAGCTCATTCTGGGCATAGTCACGCGCCATATCCCGGATCATGCGCTGGTCAGGGGTTAAATCGAAATCCATCATGGCAGGTCAGAGTCCTATGATTCGTAAGTACGGTGCTTAAAACAGTGAGTCTACGGGCGATCCATTTGGAGTCGCCCGTCATCGTGCAGTTTAGTGATTTTGTGCGCCTTGATAGAGTTTCAAGATGGCAGAGAAGTCTAAACCACCATGACCTTGGCTGCTAAAGGTCTGATATAGCTGCTGCGCCAGTGCACCCATCATCAGCGGTTGTTTGGCCAGTTTTGCGGATTCGGTCGCCAGTCCTAAGTCTTTCAACATCAGGTCACTGCCAAAGCCGCCGGTGTAGCCGCGCGACGCAGGCACATTGTCCATCACGCCGGGGTAGGGGTGATACAGCTCCGAGCTCCAGCAGCGGCCGCTGGAGGTATTGATGACTTGCGACAGTACCTTAGGATCCATGCCGAGGGATACACCGAGGTTCATCGCCTCAGACAGACCGACCATGGTGATGCCCAGCAGCAAATTGTTGGCGACTTTGGCGACCTGACCGTTGCCAGCACCCCCACAGTGGACGATGTTTTTACCCATATTGGCCAGGATGGGTTGAGCGATGGCAAAGGTCGCTTCATCGCTACCGACCATAAAGGTCAGCGTGCCGGCTTCCGCACCTGCCGTACCGCCAGAGACCGGCGCATCGACCATTGGATTGCCGTGTTTACTGGCCGCTTCTTCGACATGGCGTGCGGTATGCGGGTCGATGGTCGACGAGTCGATTAGCAGTACACCGGCAGGCACATGCGCCAAGATGCCGTCATCGCCCAAGTACACGCGGCTGACATGTGCCGCAGCGGGCAGCATGGTGATGATCAGGTCTATGCCTGAGGTTGCCACTGCAGCAATAGAGGAAGCAGAGCTGGCGCCAGCAGCGACCAATTGCGCGACTGCATCAGCATTCAGATCGAATACGGTAACCTGATGACCTGCTTTAAGCAGATTGCGCGCCATCGGTGCGCCCATATGACCCAGACCGATAAAGCCAATTTTCTTTGCCATTTTTATGATCCCTATATGGATGTGCCCCGACGCGTGTGGCAGTCAGGGCATACGATGCAACAGTCGTTTATTTTAAGCTGATGGTGGTGTTGACACCGGTATTGACCGAGTTGTCATCAAACCAGCGCGCCGTGATGGTCTTGGTTTGGGTATAAAACATTACCACTTGTTTGCCATACGGGCCCAGATCGCCGAGTTTGGAGGCGCGTGAGCCGGTGAAGGAGAACATCGGTACTGGTACGGGAATCGGCACATTGATGCCGACTTGACCGACGTCGATGTCTTCTTGAAATTTACGCGCTGCCGCACCCGACTGGGTAAAGATCGCCGTGCCGTTGCCGTTCGGATTGGCGTTGATCATGGCGATCGCCTCATCCAGCGAGTCAGCGGCCATCACACACAGCACGGGACCAAACACTTCCTGTTGGTAGATCGCCATATTGGTTTTTACACCGGCAAAAATCGTCGCGCCGACAAAGTTACCCTGCTCATAGCCCGCGACGTGTGGGGTACGACCATCCAGCACCAATTTCGCGCCCTCAGCCTCACCGACACTGATCAAATGCTCGACACGTTCGCGCGCCGCACAGGAGATCAGCGGGCCGATATCGGTGCCTTTTTCATGACCGGCACTCAGGGTCAGTGTTTTTGCCTTAGCGACCAGCTCATCCAGCCATTCTTGTGCAGAGCCAACCAACACCACCACCGACAGCGCCATACAGCGTTGACCCGCCGCACCGAAGGCAGCACCGGTCAATTGGTTGAGGGTCTGTTCTTTATGCGCATCCGGCATAATGATGGCGTGGTTTTTGGCGCCCATCATGCACTGCACGCGTTTGCCATTCTGGCTGGCGCGGTTATAGACGTGGGTACCGACCTTGGTTGAGCCGACAAACGACACCGCACGGATCAGGGGATGATCACACAGTGCATTCACGGCCTGCTCGCCGCCATGGATCACGTTCAGTACACCGGCAGGGATACCCGCTTCCAGCGCCAGTTCCACCAGACGAGTGGTGACCATCGGATCTTGCTCGGAGGGCTTCAGTACGAAGGTATTACCGGTCGCAATCGCCATCGGGAACATCCACAGCGGAATCATCGCCGGAAAGTTAAACGGCGTAATACCGGCACAGACACCCAGTGGCTGCATCAGGGTATAGGTATCGACGCCATTGGCCACATTATTGGCGATCTCGCCCAGTTGCAGGTTACCAATTGCCGCCGCATGTTCAACCACTTCCAGCCCACGGAATACATCGCCTTCAGCATCGGCCAAGGTCTTGCCTTGTTCAGCGGTCAGGATCGCCGCCAGTTGCGGCAGATTTTCACGAATCAGTTGTTGGTATTTGAGGAAGATCCGCGCACGGGTGCCGATCGGGGTCTTCTTCCAAGCCGGGAATGCCGCTTGCGCACTTTGGATCGCCGCTTCGATTTCGTCTGCGGTGGCAAACGGCACGCGGGCG
>JASLJP010000342.1 GCA_030152425.1 Aquirhabdus sp. | reverse complement strand
CTCGGGGACATCCCGCCCGCGACGACTGCGCCTCCACTGGTTGAAGCGACGCGACGTCAGGCACTCAAACACCGTCTTAAGCTCGATGATACGATTTCCCGTCGCGCGCGGTTGGATCTGTATCGCAAGCCCACCCATCGCGAGCGCAGTCGGTTTTTGCATCTGATGCGTTTTTTGGACAGCGGCTTTGCACGTCATATCACAGGACCAGATTATATTGCGGGGGCGCAGCTTGATCTGTTATTTGAGGAGTGGGATTACGCGTGGTCGCCGATCGTCGAGGCGCGTTTGATCGATCTCTCCACTGAAGGCAGTCGTCTGGAGGACATCGCCCTGGCGCGCATCATGCAGCAAGAAGCGGCACTTGAAACCGCTGGTGTAGGTCGTTCGGCGCGTCAAGCGGTCAGCCTATTGACCAGTGCGGCCGTGATTGGAATGCAGCAGCATCTCCCACGCCTCTTCACCCTGCTGGAGCAACATCTGCTCGGCGATGCCGAGCTGGCCTCTGTGGTTGATTGCGGCTTGCAGTTGCTGCACCTTTGGCGTGGTCGTGAGTTTTTAGGTATTGCCCAAGACCCGTTGCTGCAGCAACTGATCCTGCGGGTACTGCCCAGTGCGATATTCCTATTGCCGCGTCTCCGGACGATCGACGAAAGCCTCGAGCAAAGCATGATTGCAACCTTGCTGTCGTTACGCGAATTTAGCCGACTGAGCGATGGGCTATTTGCGCCGGACGCGGATGCACAAGACCAACCCCATGGGCAACTGACGCGTGCCTTGGGGCAGTTATTGGATGCGCAAGATGATCAGCCCTTGCCTGCGGGGCTGCAAGGCGCCGTGGAAGCGCTGCTGTTTATCGAAGGCGTGTGGCCTGAAGCACAGCTCAAAGCACGGCTCGAAGTGCACTTTGGTGTGGGGGCAGATCCGCAGCAGTCAATGCGCTATTTGTCCGGGTTGATGCAGGCGGCACCGGAGCTGATTATCCAGACCGAAACCCTCGCCCGCTCGCTCAATCAACTGCTGTCTGCGTGGCAGGAAAACACCTTTGTCGCCCATTTACCTGATTTGCGTTTTGCTTTTACGCATTTGAAGCCCCGTGAAACGGCTCTTTTTGCCGACCGTGTTGCCGCGTGGAATGGCCTGAGCGGTGCCCAGTTAAGTCAACATCATGGCGAGATCAGCCTCTCCGAGCTGATGTTGGGTACGCAATTACACGTTGCTTTGCAAGAGTCGCTGACCAGCGATGGCTTGTTGGCATGGGCAGGACAGCCAATATGAGCCATGAACCCACATCGCCGGACGCCAATAACACGCCGGATCAACTGACAGGACGTCGCTGGCGCCTGGTGCTGGGGCGCTATGCCGACCGCTCGCTGCAAGGTGCACAGTTTACCGCCCAGGATTTTAGGCTGGAGCGCACGCTCGACTATCTCTATAACCGTGAATATCAACGCCGTGGCCATGGCCAAAGTGGCGGTGGGCGGCAGGGTTCGCTGGATGACTCCCAGCTCACTGCGCTCAATTGGTTGCATCAAGCACGCACGCTATTCCCGCAAGCCACCTTTGAGCGACTCCAAGTGCAGGCCATAGAACGCTATGAAATCAGTAGCTTGCTAACTGATCACGACAGCCTTAAGACGCTAGAGCCGACACCGGCCTTGGCCAAAGCCTTGCTGGCCGTCCGCGGCAGACTGGATGCAAATACGCGTGACGCCGTGCGCGAGATCATTCGTAAAGTCGTCGATGAGATCATGGCACGCTTGCGACAAGATTTTATCAATGCGCTGCATGGGCGGCGCAACCGCTTTCGCCGTTCGCTGATGCCCAGCGCCCAGAATTTTGACTGGCGAGCCACCATACAGGCCAATCTCAAACACTATGATCCGGTGCGTAAACAGTTGGTGATCCAAAGCCCACGGTTTCATGCCCGCACCAAGCGCCACCTACCGTGGGATATCATCCTTTGTGTAGACCAGAGCGGCTCGATGATGGATTCGGTCATGTATAGCGCCATCTGCGCCAGTATATTGGCTAGTCTGCCTACCGTGCGGGTACGTCTGGTGCTGTTTGATACCAATGTGGTTGACCTGTCGCATCTGGCGCATGACCCGGTCGAGGTACTGCTGACCGCACAACTGGGGGGCGGCACTGACATCGGCAAGGCGGTGCGCTACTGCGAAAAGCTGATCGATAATCCCACACGCACCATCTTTACCCTGATCAGTGACTTTGAGGAAGGCGCTTCGGTGTCCGTGCTGCTTGCTGCAATCAGTCGCTTGCAGCAAGCGCGGGTCAAGCTGTTGGGCTTGGCTGCGCTCGATGCGCAGGCCATGCCGGTCTATGACACCGCGATGGGACAACGGCTGGCTGCACGGGGTATGGAGATCGCAGCCCTGACCCCAGAGCACTTTGCCGCATGGATGGCCGAGGTGATGCAATGACGACGCCGCAACATTGGCAAGCCCTGTATCGCCGCTATGACGATGACTCTCTTGAAGTGCTGGCCAATGCCGGCCTGCTGCGTCGTGCCTATAAAGATGTTGAAGCGGCAAAGGTTCACTGGCTCGATCCACAACCGGATCAAGCCTTGATCAGCAGTGATGGGCAGCAGGTGACTCTGACCGCTAAGGGCGCACAAGCTGCCCTGTGCGACTGCCCAGCGACCAGTTGCTGTAAGCATATCCTCGCCGCGATCATCTGGCTGCGTGATCATGCCGAGCGCCCAGCGCCTGAATTAGATACCGACAGTGCCCCATTTACGGCAGAGCCATCCCTGATCAATCGTGCTGCGCCATCTACGACAGATGTGATTGCGGAAATTTTAGCGCTGGTGCCATTGGCATTGTATAAGGCGGCTGGGAAGCCAGCGACGCGTGCGGCGTGGCAGTGGTATCAGCAGGCCGCTGCACTCGAACCGGCGCAATCGGCTCAGATCATGGCGGAGGCGCATCGGGTCATGATTTACCTGCCTAGCCTTGATACGCAAGTGATCTATCTGGCGCAGGGCGGCTACGAGGGCATGCTGTCCGAAGTCAAAGCCAGCGAGCGCAAAGCCGTGCATTTACTGGCGCTGGCTGAGGTATTTCGCCAACACGGCCAAGCGTGGCCTTGGCCGGATGCGCTGACCCCTGTGTCCAATCTTGCCTCAGACGCGCTGAGTGACGATGAACTGGCGCTGATTAGGGCAATAGAGGGCATGTTGCACGAGTTATTGGCGCAAGGACTTTCCCATGTCAGTCGCAGCAGCGCCACTTCACTGCGTATGCTCAATCTGACAGCGCGTGCTGAAGGGTTGCCTTTACTGGCTGGCCATCTGCGTACGGTGAGTGGACTGGTCAATCAACTGGCAGCGCGCAATGACCATGTCAGCGAGCGCCATACCCTATTGCAGATGGCCAAGATCTACGCGCTATGTAGTGCACTGCAGACCGCCTCAGGGGAGACCCTACAACAGCTACGTGGACGAGTACGGCGTCTCTATCAGCGCATCAATGATTTGCCGGCGATACAGTTACTGCCGTTGGGTGGGCATTGGTGGACAACAACAGGCGGCGCACGAGGCCTGAGCTTAAGCTTTTGGTCAATGGCGCAGCAGACCCTGCTGGAGGTGAGCCTCGCTCGCCC
>JASLJP010000218.1 GCA_030152425.1 Aquirhabdus sp. | reverse complement strand
GTGGCACTATTTATGGTGTCGCGCACCGGGATTGCCAGAATGGCGCCGACCTCCTGTGTGCGTGCGGCCTGCCACAGACGGTCGAGGCTGTCTGCGGTGATACAGGGACGGGCAACGTCGTGAACCAAGACCCAATCGTCTTCCAGCGCATGGCTGCTGAGGTAGTCCAGACCCGCCAGCACCGAGTCCATCCGCTCTGCCCCACCGGTGACAAAATGCAGTTTGTCGACACGTAGATAGGGCAAGTGGGGGGCGGTCTGGTCTGCGGCGGAGATGGCCAGCACAGCGCCAGCCAAGGGCAAGGCAAATAGGCGGTCGATGCTATGCAGCATGACGGGCTGACCGAGGAGCGAGAGATATTGTTTGGGCGTTTCACCGCCAAAGCGGCGGCCACTGCCTGCGGCAGGCACCACAGCCCAAAGGCGGGGCGGGAGATGCTGTTGCATATCTGGAGAGGTCATCAAGGCATCCTTGCCAGCATCATCACGAGGCTGGCGGCGGACTGGCGATTACAGGGGGTGGCAGTGCGGTGAGCTGGACAAAGGTCTCGTGCGGACGGATCAGCCCGAGATCCAGACGCGCATGCTCCTCGACCGCCTCCATCCCGCGTTTTAAGTCTTCGACTTCTGCGGACAGGATACGGTTACGCTCGGCCAGTTGCAGGTTTTGTGCATCCTGCTGCTGAACCAACCCAACCATCTGTTGGCGCTCGCGATAGCCCCCCTCGCCTAGCCACAGCTTGTACTGTAGAAAGGCGATGATGAGGATCGCAAAGAGCACGGTAATCCGGCCGGAGAGCGTCGAGAGCATGGACTTACTTCGATGCTGCGAGGCGTTCGGTCAAACCACGGAACTCCAGCGCACCACGATATGGCGCGTCGACCATTTCTTCGATACGCAGCAGTTGGTTGTACTTGGCGACGCGGTCGGAGCGGCACAGCGAGCCGGTCTTGATCTGACCTGCAGCGGTACCGACGGCGAGGTCAGCGATCATCGAATCTTCGGTTTCGCCCGAACGATGCGAGATCACGGTGGCGTAGCCGTTGGCTTTGGCGAGGTAGATCGCGTCCAAGGTCTCGGTCAGGGTGCCGATCTGGTTGAACTTGATCAGGATGGCGTTGGCCACACCGGTGTCGATACCGCGTTGCAGAATCGATGGGTTGGTCACGAACAGGTCATCACCCACCAGCTGTACTTTGTCGCCGCAGATATCGGTCAGGTATTTCCAGCCGTCCCAGTCGGACTCGTCCAGACCGTCTTCGATCGAGATGATCGGATACTGACGTGCCAGACCGGCGAGATAGTCGGCAAACTGCAGGTTGCTAAATGATTTGTTGCCTTCACCAGCCAGGACGTATTGACCGTTGTGATAGAACTCGGTCGCGGCACAGTCCAGCGCCAGCATGATGTCTTTGCCAGCTTTGTAGCCGGTTTGCTCAATGGCTTGCAGGATCACGGTGATGGCTTCTTCGTTGCTACGCAGGTTCGGCGCAAAGCCGCCTTCGTCGCCCACGGCGGTCGACAGGCCTTGTTTCTTCAGCACGCTCTTCAGGCTGTGGAAGATTTCAGCACCAGCACGCAACGCTTCGCTAAAGCTGCTAAAGCCGATCGGTTCGATCATGAACTCTTGGATATCGACCGTGTTGTCGGCATGCGAGCCGCCGTTGATGATGTTCATCATCGGTACAGGCATCGACAGTACTGACTGGCCACGCAGGTTAGCGATGTGTTGGTACAGCGGCAGATGCAGTTGGCTTGCAGCAGCACGCGCAGCGGCCAGAGACACGGCCAGCATGGCGTTGGCGCCGAGTTTGGATTTGTTTTCAGTGCCGTCGAGGGCGATCAGTTTTTCGTCCAGACCTTTTTGGTCACGCACGTCAAAGCCGAGCAACAGGTCGCGGATATCGCTGTTGACGTTTTGCACGGCAGTGCGCACGCCTTTGCCCAAATAACGGGATTTGTCGCCATCACGTAGCTCAAGGGCTTCACGTGAGCCAGTCGATGCACCGCTTGGCGCAGTGCCACGTCCAGTCGCGCCGGAGGATAAGGTGATATCCGCTTCGATCGTCGGATTGCCACGCGAATCCAAGATTTCACGGGCGCGAATGTCAGTAATTTGACTCATGTAAAGCTCCTGATAGGATGAATACAGCAGGACAGGCGGTGCCTCGCCGTGCTGCTCAGTGGCACCGTGCAGCCTGCACGGTCACTGATGCTGTAAATTTGCAAAAATTATCATGCCGTCCGCCGGCATTGATCATACCTGCAGCACCACGACGCTTGCGCGTGGCGCTACGCTAACGCTTAGTGGGTATCCAGTACGGCAAAACCTTTGACCAGATCATCGAGCTGTTTGATTTGGGTCAGGAAGGGTTCGAGCTGGGACAGACGCAGCGCGCACGGGCCATCGCACTTGGCGACGTCTGGGTTTGGATGAGCTTCCAAGAACAAACCCGCAAGCCCTGTGGCCATACCGGCACGGGCCAATGTGGAGATCTGACCACGACGGCCACCCGCAGAGTCTGAACGACCGCCCGGAGTTTGCAGCGCATGGGTCACGTCAAAAAATACCGGCACGCCCATGGCTTTCATGGTGTCAAAGCCGAGCATGTCGACGACGAGGTTGTTGTAACCAAAGCTTGAACCGCGTTCACAGAGGATCAGTTTGTCGTTACCGGCTTCCAAGCACTTGTGCATGATGTGGCGCATTTCGTACGGCGCGAGGAATTGGGCTTTTTTGATGTTGATGATGGCGTTGGTCTTGGCCATGGCTTCAACCAGATCGGTCTGACGCGACAGGAATGCAGGCAACTGAATGATGTCAGCAACTTCGGCGACGATGGCGGCTTGATGCGGCTCGTGCA
>JASLJP010000192.1 GCA_030152425.1 Aquirhabdus sp. | reverse complement strand
CTGGCACTGCCGCTCATTGCTGCGTTGGCCTCCTGTACCACCGTCGGCCCTAACTATCAACGCCCCGTGCAAGCTGCCATCAACCAGCCCATGGCGCAAAGTGATTTTTTGGGCGGCAAGAGCGGTGCCTTTAGCCGAGGTACTGTGCCGCGTGACTGGTGGACGCTGTATCATGACGCCATCTTAAACGATCTGGTGCAACAAAGCCTGCATGCCAATACCGATCTGCGCGTCGCGGCGGCAAACCTAGCCCGCGCCTCCGCCGGACTGGCAGATGCAGATGCAGCACGGCGCGCCAGTGTTACGCTACAGGGCTCACCGCAGTACGCGCGCTTTTCTGCTGAGGAGTTGCTGATCCCCACCGAAGGTAAACCATTGCCTAATGCCTATGTCTACGGTATGGGTATCGGGGTATCCTACCAGCTTGACCTGTTTGGCCAGATTAACCGCGCCACCGAGGCTGCGGTGGCCAATGTCTACGCCGCTCAGGCTGCAGTAGATGCCACGCGCATCACTGTGGTGGCCGAAACCACCCGCGCGTACCTTGAGGCGTGCTCAGCAGGCCATGAGCTGGTCGTCGCACAGCGTATCCTTGGCCTGCAAACGCGCAGTACCCAACTGACCCAGCGGCTGTATGCGGCCGGCCGTGGCACTTCGCTCGATACGACGCGCTCCAGTGGACAAGAAGACCAGGTCCGCGCCACCGTGCCAGCACTGCAAGCACAAAAGAAACTGGCACTGTATAAACTCGCGGCACTGACCGGCAAGACACCCGGAGAACTCTCTCCCAAAGTCGCCGCCTGTACGGACGAACCCCACCTCAAAGCACCGATTCCAGTAGGCGACGGTGCGGCGCTGTTAGCGCGGCGTCCGGACGTGCGCCGCGCCGAGCTGGAGCTGCACGCAGCGACCGCTCAGATCGGCGTGGTCACGGCCAATCTCTATCCCAAAGTCACGTTAGGTGCTTCGGTCGGCTCAGCTGGGCTGGCCAGTCATTTTCTGCATGCCGATACGGTGAGTTTCTCCATCGGCCCCATGATCAGTTGGCAGTTCCCCCAGCGCGATCATGTCAAAGCCCACATCCAAAGTGCCGAAGCCGAGGCCGAAGCCGCCTATGCACGCTTTGATGGTGTGGTATTAGGCGCGCTGCGCGAAACGGAAACTGCGCTGGAGGTCTATGCCCGAGATCTGGATCGCCGCGCGCTGCTGATCCGCGCCCGCGACACCGCACAGAAATCCGCCCGCGACAATGAAACCCTGTTTAAGCTCGGACGACAAAACTACCTACCGGTGCTTGATGCCCAGCGCACACTGGCCAACGCCGAAGAGGCGATTGCCAAGATCGATGGTAAGATTTCGGCCGATCAAGTCAGCGTGTTTCTGGCCCTCGGCGGTGGATGGGAGCAAGATGAAGCGGCTGGGGCAGCAGCTCGCCCATAGCTCACGCCAGTCATAAAAAAAGCCTGACAGCATCTGCGGTCAGGCTTTTTTTGATCAGAGTACTGGCCATATTAACTATTGATCGCGGTATACAGCGCCAAGCCAGCAAACACCATAAATACGCCCGCCGCAATACGCTGCAGCAGATGCAGTGGCACTTTGGCCTGGATGATCCTACCCAACAGGATCGCCAGCGCAGCCACACTTACCAGCGCCAGCCAAGAGCCCAATCCGACTTCGAGCGGCGCATGGTATTTGGCGGTCAGCGCGACGGTGAGTAGCTGCGACGCATCTCCCCATTCCGCAGCAAACAGTACGGTAAAGGACACCAAAGCCATCTTCAGGCTAGAGGTGGTATCAACTGACTTAACATTTTCATCTTCCTCATGGCTGGCAGCACGCCACAATACGATTGCACCAATGGCAAACAGCGCCGCCACGATATAAGCCACCAGTGCAGGCGGCAGCAAACGCAACAACGATCCAGCAACCACCGCAAGAATGCACTGGACCAGAAAGGCGAGGCTAACCCCAATAAACACTGGCAGCTTGCGGTAGCGGGTGGACAAGATCAAGGTCGCTATGAGGGTTTTATCCGGCAACTCGACCAATAGCATGGTACTAAAGCTGGAAAAAAATGCAGTCCAATGGATGCCTGCGGCGGAGAAGGGTAGCCAGTTCATAGGAGATGCGCCTTCTAAGTATGCGGGGTGCAGCGAGGGTAAACCATATACAGCGGGGGAGTATTTTTCAGGGCGGATTTTAGGGGTCGCAGCTTAGGTTGTCAAACGACGCTGTGTAGCCAATCACATAGGATCTACTGCCATGTGCGCGATCAGAAAATCCAAGAAACATACAATCCGCGCTGATAGCTGGGTGTTTTTATAATACACGGCATTGATCTCTTGCCGCACCGTAATCAGATCATGCGCCAGCACTGGCACCAGATCACCACGGCTTTGATCCGCCCGCGTCATAAAGTCGGAAACACAGACGATGCCAACATGGGATAGCGCCAACTGACGTGCCGTCTCGCCATTCGATACCCGGATATGCGGCGTGATCGGCCAGCGATCACCGTGCTCGTGCAAGAGCGGCCAATGGTTCAGGTGCTCAGGGTGATTAAAACCAATCAAACAATGCTCCGCCAAGTCCTGCGGCTTGCTCGGTATCCCATAGCGCGCCAGATAGGCAGGACTGGCCAGCAAGCGCCGCTGCGACGAGGGCAACGCGCGGGCATGCAAGGTCGAATCGCGCAGTGCGCCGATGCGGATGGCGATATCGGTATCTTGGGCCAGCAAGTCAATAAACAGCTCGTCGGTATTCAGCTCAAGCTCAATATCGGGATACTGAAGCCGAAACGCAGCCACCATGGGTGCAATCACATGCAGCATAAACGGCGATGCAGCATTAACCCGTAGTCGCCCGGCGGGCTTTTGTCGTCTGAGTGCGATCTGATCTTCAGCCTCGTCCACCGAAGCCAAGATCTGCCGTGCATGGGTGAGGAAAGCATGGCCTTCTTCGGTCAGCAGTAGCCGCCGCGTGGTGCGATTCAATAGGGTCGTCGCCAGCTTTTCTTCCAGTCGGCTTAACGACCGGCTGACACCGGACACCGACTGCCCCAAGGTATCGGCCGCCGCAGTGATCGAACCACTATCCACTACGGTGCGAAAGGCCAGCAGTTCTTCTAGTGTCGTTTTCATGGCACACACCATTGTTGATTAAAACGCAAATATATAATGCAGATTATACGGTTTTTAAGCAACAACATAGTCTGGATAATGCAGCCATCATCTAGAGGAGCATATTTATGCCCATCGCCTTACTCGCCCTCACGGCCGGTGCCTTCGGGATTGGGACCACCGAATTTGTCATCATGGGGTTACTCATCCAAGTCTCAGCCGACCTGAATGTGACGATCGCCGCTGCAGGCTTACTCATCTCGGCTTATGCTCTTGGCGTTGCCTTTGGCGCACCGATCCTCACCATTCTTACACGTAAAATGCCGCGTAAAACGGTGTTACTCGCGCTGATGCTGATCTTTATTTTGGGCAATGTCGCCTGTGCACTGGCACCGGATTTCTATAGCCTGATGGCTGCGCGCGTGCTGACCTCGCTGACCCATGGCACCTTCTTTGGTGTGGCCTCGGTGGTTGCCACCACCTTGGTGCCGGAAGACCGTAAAGCCTCGGCCATCGCCATCATGTTTACCGGCCTGACAGCCGCAACCTTACTCGGTGTACCTGCCGGTGCATGGCTCGGCCTGCACTACGGCTGGCGTGCGACCTTCTGGGCAGTGGCTGCCATCGGGGTATTGGCGTTTTTGATCATTGCCCTGTTTGTACCTCGCGCAAAAGAGGCGGTGGTGATTGGCAAACTGCGCGACGAATTCGACGTGCTTAAGCGTCCGCAAGTCTGGCTCGGCCTGCTCATGACCGTGTTTGGCTTTGGCGGAGTGTTTGTGGTCTATACCTACATCCAGCCGATCCTGACCCAGATCACCGGTTTCGCAGATAGCGCCGTGTCACCCATCCTGCTTGTGTTTGGCGGCGGAATGATCATCGGCAACCTGATCGGCGGCAAACTCGCGGATCGTCGTTTAGTGCAGGCCCTGTTGGGTTCGATGTTGGTGCTTGCTGTGGTACTGGGCATCATGACCTTCGCACTGCATAGCCAGATTGCCGCCGTGTTGTTTGTCGGCTTGCTCGGCGCGGCTGCCTTCGCCACCGTTGCACCACTGCAGATGCGTGTTCTGGAAAAAGCATCTGGCGCAGGGCAAAACCTCGCCTCCAGCCTCAACATCGCCGCCTTTAACCTCGGCAATGCCATAGGCGCTTGGGTCGGCGCATTGGTCATCAGTCATGGGCTCGGCCTTGCCGCACTGCCATGGGTGGCCGCTGCATTGCCTATCCTCGCCCTGATCATCGCAGTCTGGAGTCTCATCCTCGACCGCAGCACCAAACCCACTGCGATCCTGATTAACCCTTAAACATTGGAATTTTGGAGTACTGTATGAACATGCCATCCATTGGCCTCGGCACCTTTCGCCTCAAAGACCAAATCGTGATTGACGCGGTCAGCCAAGGCCTCGACGTCGGCTACCGCCATATCGACACCGCGCAGATCTACGGCAATGAAGCCGAAGTCGGGCAGGCCATTGCCGCCAGCGGCATAGCCCGTGACGAACTTTTCCTGACCACCAAGATCTGGACGGCCAACCTTGGCCATGATGCGCTGATCCCCAGCCTAAAAACCAGCCTGAGTAAACTCGGCGTCGATCAGCTCGACCTGACCCTAATCC
>JASLJP010000061.1 GCA_030152425.1 Aquirhabdus sp. | reverse complement strand
GCCGCCGCCACCACCTTGGCGGCGGCTTTACGCGTGGCGACATCCGCTGCGGACAGGCCGGCTTTGGCCCGGAAGCTGTCGATGGCACTGCGCATGGCGTTATTAAGGCTGATTTGGCTGAGGCTATCGACCGTCACATTGGAGGTGGCGGCGCTGTCATAGTCGATCAGATCACTTTCACCGCGTAGCAGATAGGCATGCCCGGTGGCATCGGCATAGAGCTGATCGGCCTCCAGCGCTTTAAAGAGTTTTTCTAAACTGGCTGGGCTCTCTGGCCAATGCTCGATCAGCGCCATCTGCGCATCGAAATCGGCTGCGACAAACTGCCGGATCGCACTGGGGGCTTGAACCGCCATCGGTGTGGCGGTAGACGCAACTGCAGCCACTGTACTGTCTGCCGCATAGAGCGGCGAAATCGAGAGACAGGCGACCAGCACACTGAGCGGGAGCATAAAACGAGGCATGGCGATACTCTCCATTACACACATCAAAAACAGCAAGATGCCTTCGCCAGCGCTGGCGCGACTCGCTAAATATTGAATTGAAACGAACAAGCGTAGAATTCGAATAGTGGGCATGCACTCCATTGCATGCCCGGTACAGGCTACAGCGACAACAAGATCGCTGCAGCCGCTTCACTGGGAGAGTGATTGGTGATTATTTGGCGATGTAGGGACTCCACGGCTCGGCTTTGATCGGCGCTGGGGTTTTATAGACGATATTGAACTGACCATCGGCGCGTACTTCACCGATCATGACCGGTTTATGCAGGTGATGATTGGTCGGGTCCATGGTCAGGGTATAGCCCGATGGCGCAGCGAAGGTCTGACCCCCCATGGCGGCACGGACTTTGTCCACATCGGTACTGCCCGCTTTCTTCACCGCTTGCGCCCACATATTCATACCGACATAGGTCGCTTCCATCGGGTCATTGGTGACGACTTTGTCGGCATTCGGTACGTTGTTTTTCTTGGCCCAGGCTTTGTACTTGGCGATGAATGCGGTGTTGGTCGGGTTTTTGATCGACATGAAATAGTTCCATGCGGCAAGGTTACCCACCAGCGGTTTGGTGTCGATACCGCGCAGCTCCTCTTCACCCACCGAGAAGGCCACGACCGGCACTTGGGTCGACTTCAGGCCTTGGTTACCGAGTTCTTTATAGAACGGCACGTTGGAGTCGCCATTAACGGTCGAGATCACGGCGGTTTTCTTACCGGCGGAGAATTTCTTGATGTCGCTGACGATGGTTTGATAGTCGCTATGACCAAACGGGGTATAGACCTCCATGATGTCCGACTCAGCCACGCCTTTGGATTTCAAGAAGGCACGCAGGATCTTGTTGGTGGTACGCGGGTAGACATAGTCGGTACCGAGCAGGAAGAAGCGTTTGGCACTGCCGCCCTTGGCGCTCATCAGATACTCCACCGCAGGGATCGCTTGCTGGTTTGGTGCAGCGCCGGTGTAGTAAATGTTTTTGGACAGCTCTTGGCCTTCATACTGTACGGGGTAAAACAGCAGACCATTCAGCTCTTCGACCACCGGCAAGACCGATTTACGCGAGACCGAGGTCCAGCAGCCAAAAATCACATCGACCTTGTCTTTGGTAATGAGCTGGCGCGTTTTTTCAGCAAATAGCGGCCAGTTGGAGGCCGGATCGACCACCACGGGTTCCAGTTTTTTTCCCAGCAGGCCGCCTTTGGCATTGATCTCTTCGATCGTCATCAAGGCGGTATTTTTCAATGAGGTTTCGGAAATGGCCATGGTGCCTGACAATGAATGCAGGATACCGACCTTGATCGTATCAGCGGCATGAACCATGGATGCACTGGCGGCAAGCGCCACCGCGAGGCTGCTGTTGATAAATTGACGACGACTGATCATGTTGCTTTAACTCCATTGTTTTAGTTTATGAAATATTGAGCTGTAGATAGAGGCAAACCGCAAATGCCACCCCTGATACTTAGCAATTAGCGCGCCAATCTTTTTCATGCCTGAGATCTGCCGTGGAAATTTCATCCAGCAAGCTCATAATCATTTGTTTAATTTAATTTTATTTAAACTCTAGCACGTGCAAACATGCCGACTTGCTCGGCATACTCCGCACAGACCACGCGCCGCCCTGCGCTGCAGTGGCGAGGGGCGACGCGTTGATGCTGCCTTATCAGTGTGCAGCCCATGCAGCAACAGGCATAAAAAAAGCCCCAGCGAATGGGGCTTGTATGACGCGGCAGATACCACTTAGAGCACGTGAGGACGCAGTCCTTTTTTAAAGCGCTGGCAGTGCTCGGCATAGTGCAGCGCACTCCAACGGAGCATTTGTTCGACGGCCTCACTGGCAGGTTTGATCACTTTACCCGGGGAGCCCATCACGATCGAGTTATCCGGGATGACCATGCGCTCGGGGATCAAGGCATTGGCGCCAATGATGCAGTTTTTACCGATCACCGCGTGGTTGAGCACTACAGCGTTGATGCCGATCAAGCTGTTGTCGCCAATGGTGCAGCCATGCAGCGTGACTTGATGGCCAACGGTCACATAGTTGCCGATACTCAGGGTCACGCCGTCGTCGGTATGCAGTACCGAATTTTCCTGAATATTGCTAAAGTCGCCGATCTGGATCGGGGCATTGTCGCCGCGGATCACCGCACCAAACCAGACACTGACCGACTGTCCCATCCGTACCTGACCGATCACTTGAGCGCTGTCTGCCACCCAGCCCTGCCACGGCTCATCATCCGCAGTGACCACGACCGGACAGTGTTCCTCAAAACAATACAACATCCCGCTTACTCCACTTATCATGCAAACCCCATTCAACGCTTAGCGCGGGGTAATATAAAAAATCGGCCAGTCTATCTTTTTGCCAAAGCCATAGCGCGCCAGATCGACCAAGATCCGACCGGTCAGTCCCCATACCACCTCGCCATCGATCTGAAAGCTCGGCACTACAAAGGCACCGGCTTTCATCTGCACACGGTGCGGGGTCGGTTTGTCGTTGAGCAGCGTCGACAGGCGCATAAAGAAAATCCGATCGATCTCATCCGGATGCGCCGCAAGGACGGTCTCGGCGGGGATCACGCCGACGATGGGTTTGACCCGCAGACCACTGCGCGAGGTCTGGGTCGGCAGCTCACCGACCAGACGCACGCTAAACGGATCGAGCGCCGTCTCTTCCCATGCTTCGCGCAGTGCCACGGCGATATTGCTGGTGTCGCTGGCATCGCGCTTACCACCCGGCAGAGAGACCTCCCCGGCATGCTGGTTGAGCGTGCTAGAACGTCTGGACAACAAAATACGCGGATCAGCCTCGTCGGTCAGCGCCAGCAGCACCGCCGCATCTGCTGGGCTGCGGTGTTTGGCGAAGCGCAATTGCGCCTCCAGTCTCGGCAGCAGTCCCGTCGGCAGCGGCGCTTTGACCGGCGCCGGCTTGTTGAACAGGGACATTGTCAATAATTTTCTCATGCTGCTAGCTTAATCAACTCATGCCCGCCAGACCAGTAGATTTGCGTTTTTCAGATCAAAAATGCGAGGCGGCGGCGTCAATTTGAATAGTCGACATAGTGCTGGGATTTTGCATGGTTGTTTGATATTGTTGCTGACACTCCAGATATTTAATGCGCACCGGCTTTAGGAAAATCGCCTTTATGACTTTTTGCATCAAATGTGGTCATGCGACCGACAATAAGATCCCTGCGGGCGATACCCATTACCGCGAAGTCTGTCCCAACTGCGCGCACATCCATTACGAAAATCCAAAAATCATTTGCGGTGCGCTGGCCATCTGGCAAGGCAAAGTCCTACTCTGTCGCCGGGCGATTCAGCCGCGTTATGGGCTGTGGACGCTGCCTGCCGGATTTATGGAGCTGCACGAAACCATGGAGCAAGGCGCGGCACGTGAGACGTGGGAAGAAGCCGAAGGCAAGGTCAACATTGATCAACTGTATTGCAGCTACAACATTCCCAAGATCGGCCAAGTCTATATGCTGTTTAAAGGCAACCTCGACACCGGCGAGTTTGGCGCGGGCGAAGAAAGTCTGGAGTGCGCCCTGTTTG
>JASLJP010000210.1 GCA_030152425.1 Aquirhabdus sp. | reverse complement strand
CAAAACTACGGTGCGGCGGAGTCGGCCATCGGCATGCTGTATCGGCAGGGTCTAGGCGTCAAGCAAGATAGCGCGGCGGCCAAGAAATGGCTGCAGAAAGCCGCAGATCATGGCGATGCACTCGGCCAGATCGCGATCGGCAATCTCTATGATACCGGCGAGGGCGTCCCGCAGGATCATGCCGAGGCGTTTCGCTGGTATGGCAAGGCGGCGATGCAAGACCACCCCACCGCACAAAACAATCTGGCCGATATGTATGAGCACGGTCGCGGGGTGCCACAGGATGATTTACTGGCGTTTTACTGGTATAGCCGTGCGGCAGAGCGTGGCTATGCCCCAGGGCTAAAAGGGCTGGGCGATCTCTATCTACGCGGCGCCGGTGTGCCGCAAAGTACCGAACATGCGCTGACCTGGTACAAAGCCGCCGCCGACCAAGGCTATGCACCCGCGCAAGCGATGCTGACCCAACTGGCCTCGGGCGCCGCGCCAAGCACCCAAGCAGCATCGGACCGCCCGCAGCCAGTCTCCGTGAGTGCAGCGCCGGTGGACAGCACGACGACGGTACAGCCGCCTGTAGCGCCCGTCATTGCGGTCGATGCGACGCCGACCGCCCTGCCTGGAGTTACACCGGTACCCGAAACAGCACCAGTCGAAACCGCACAAGCTGATGCCAATCATGCAGCAGCCGCCGTGGAAGCAGAGCTGCCGACCCCAGCGCTAATCGCCCCGATCACATCCGACGATATCAAAGCCGGAGTCGCAACGGCAGCGCCAGATGAGGCCGTGCCACTCTACGCCCAGCCACTGCCCAGCGCAGCGCCAGCCGATCAGGGAGACACACAGGTCGCCGCGCAGCCCCAAGCACGTCCTGCGCCTGCCCCTAAATCATCCAACACCAAGCACAGCACGCCGCATAGCAAACCGCAGCGTCTCGAGTGGGGTGGCCCGCCGATCGACAGCACAGCGACACCTGATCGGATCGGCAGGAACTTTTAAGGCATCGCACTCGGATGGCTGTACAACAATCATCCATTTTAAAAAACCTTATAATTTCCATGTGTTCCACGCGTTTCACGCCCTGTTATCCACAGCCTTACCCGCAGGGGATGTGGGTAACTTTATTGGGTGCGGCTTTAAACAGTGGTGTGCAAATGCCGTTATAATGCGCCTTTCTCCGTTGCGTGATTTTATAAAAAAATGGCTGCCTCCGCTCCCCTGCTTCCTGTCGACACCCTGATCGCGCGCCTCCACGATGCAGCCACGCTGCACGTGCCTGCCCATGAGTCCTGCAGTCTGTCAGAGGCCTTGGGGCGCATCATCGCGGTGGAGGTCGTGGCCGAGATGGATAGTCCGCCCTTTGATAACAGCGCGATGGATGGCTATGCCTGTACATGGCAAACCGGGCTGGCGGGGCATACCCTGCTGGTTGGCGCATCGAGCTTTGCCGGACATGGGCCAGCCGATCTGGTCTTTGGCACGGCAGTGCGTATCCTGACCGGTGCGCCGATGCCCGCAGGTGCGGACACGGTGATCATGCAGGAGAACGTGACGCTACTGGAGTCACTCGACCCTGAGCAACCCAACCAAATCCTGATCCATCAAACCCCAACCTTAGGTGACAACATCCGCCGCGCCGGACAGGACATCGCCCAGGGTGCAACCGTCTGTGCCGTCGGTACTCGGCTCGGTGCAGCCGAGATTGGCCTGCTGGCCAGTATGGGCATCACCGAGGTGTCGGTCTATCGCAGGCTGCGCGTCAGTGTCATTGCCACGGGAGATGAGCTGGTCGCAGGTGGTCAGCCGCTGCTGGCGGGACAGATTTATAACAGCAACGCGCCATTGGTGCATGCCCTGCTGACTCAGCTTGGCGCACAGGTACAGCGCGTGCTGCAGGTAGCGGATCAACCCGAGCTACTGCGCGACGCGCTCCTGCAGTCTGCCGCCGACAGCGACCTGATCCTGACTACCGGCGGCGCATCGGTCGGCGATGCCGACCACCTGAAGCCCGTGCTACAAGCCATCGGCCATATCGATCAGTGGAAAGTGGCGATCAAACCCGGCAAGCCATTGGTCTGGGGGTCGGTCGGTCAGGCCGACGCTGCCGTGCCGGTCATCGGGCTGCCGGGTAATCCGCAGTCGGTATGGGTCACTTTTTTGATCGTTGTGCTGCCCTACCTCAAAGCATTGCAAGGTCAGCGTAGTCGACTCACCCCCAAGCCCCTCCGTGTTCCTGCTGCCTTTGCTCGCCCCCGTGCACAGGAGCGCCGTGAGTATCTGCGTGTACAACTGGTCGATGGGCAGCTCACCCCACATGTCAATCAAAGTAGCGGCGCCCTGTGGTCGGCCGCATGGGCAGATGGCTTTGCCGTGATCGAGACGGGTCAGGTGGTGGCGACCGGCGATCTGGTAGCGTTTTTGCCCATGGCGGGGGTGTTGGGCTAAGATCTCTCAAATGGCGCCCATAAAAAAACTGGATCAAGCCTTGAGGTGATCCAGTTTTTTTGATGTGCAATATTACGTTTGCGAGTAAATTACTCAGCAGCGGTATCTGCGGCGCCATCAGCAGCATCAGTCGCTTTTTTGCCAAAACGGCCAAAGCGCTTGTTGAAGCTTGCAACACGGCCTTCAGTCTTCATCTGACGAGTTTCGCCAGTGTAGAATGGATGCGATGCAGAAGAAATATCCAATGAAACATATGGATAGGTTTCGCCATCGGTATGTGCATGGGTTTTCGACGTTTTGACGGTTGAACCGATCAAAAAGAATTTGTCAGCAGTTGTATCGTGAAACAGTACCGGACGGTAGTCTGG
>JASLJP010000331.1 GCA_030152425.1 Aquirhabdus sp. | reverse complement strand
TCATGAATAATTTTAAAACGATCCTGCTAGAATGCTTTGACAGCTATTGCCCTTTTACAGTGCACTAGGTACCCATATTCATGTATTTTATAATTTTTCTGTGCCGCATCATGACTCGACTATTTGCTCTACTTAGCCTGTGCTTTCTTTGCTTGACCAGCACACTGGCCACGGCTGCCCAACCGACCGAACTGACGGTGATCAGCTACCACGAAATCGCCGATGCGAAAGATGCGCTGATCCCGCAGTACGCCGTATCGCCGACCAATTTCGTGCGCCAGATGGACTGGCTCAAAAACCATGGCTATCAGTTTGTCAGCGTAGATCAAGTCTTGGCCGCCCGCGCCGGCAAACTGCCGCTGCCTGAGCGTGCGGTGCTGATCACCTTTGACGACGGCTATCGTTCGGTATACACCAACGCCTTCCCCGTGCTGAAGCTGTTTAAAGCACCGGCCGTCGTGGCCGTCGTGGGCAGTTGGCTCAAACCGGTGAGTGGTAAAGTCGTCGACTTTGACGGCCGTGCAGTATCGCGAGATGAAATGCTGAGCTGGGCCGAGATCAAAGAAATGACCGATAGCGGTCTGGTCGAGATCGGCAGCCATACCTATGACCTGCATGACGGCATCCCCGCCAATCCGCAAGGCAATATGGAACCCGCCGCAACCACCCGCCTGTATTTTCCGAAGACCAAACGCTACGAGGAAGAAGACCCCTATAAAAAACGCGTGGCTGCCGATCTGGTCAAAAACAACCAACTGCTGACTCAGCATGGTATTCGCACCCCACGCGTGATCGCATGGCCATACGGTCGCTATAACATCGAAACCCGCGAAATCGCCGAAAAGCTGGGCATGCCCATCGGCCTGACGCTGGATGATGGCCCCAACACCATCACCACCCCACTGTGGGGGCTACGCCGTATTCTGGTTGAAGGACGTATGCAGCTCTGGGATCTGGAGCGTGAGCTGGCGATCCGCAATGAGAACATCACCGACAACGACCGCCCCAGCAAGGCCATGCATGTCGATCTGGACTATATCTACGATCCAGACCCCGCCCAACAAGAGAAAAACCTCGGCCATCTGCTCGATCGTATCGTGGCCATGGGTGTAAATACCGTGTATCTACAAGCCTTTGCCGATCCAGATGCCGATGGCGCAGCCGACATGGTCTACTTCCCCAACCGTCACCTGCCGATGCGTGCCGATCTGTTTAACCGCGTAGCATGGCAGATCCGTACCCGCACGCAGGTCAAACGCCTCTATGCGTGGATGCCGGTACTGGCGTGGAAGCTGCCTGACAACATGCCAGCCGCCAAAGACCTCGTGGTGGCCGAAAAAAATACCGAGAACAGCGGCCACCTGAACATGGGCTATCGTCGCCTCAGCCCCTACTCACCACGTGCTCGTCAAGCCATTCGCGATCTGTATCAAGATCTGGCCAAATCCACACCAGTCGATGGCTTGCTGTTCCATGACGATGTGACGCTGTCTGACTATGAAGACGCCAGCAGCTATGGTCTGGCACAGAACAAAGAATGGGGACTGCCGGCCAAGATCAGCGACATCCGCAATAACGACGACCTGCTCGGCCGCTGGACGATCCTCAAGATCAATGCCTTGGATCGTTTTGCCACCGAACTGGCCAATATCGTGCGCGATGAACAACCCGGTCTGCTCACCGCCCGCAACCTCTACTCCCAAGTGGTGCTCAACCCGCGCGCGGAAGTGTGGTACGCCCAGTCGCTGGACAACTCGCTGACCAATTACGACTTCACCGCCATCATGGCGATGCCGTATATGGAAAAAGCCGAAGACCCGAAAGCGTTTTACCAGCAACTGATCGACGCCGTGAAAGAGCATCCGAATGGCATGAAACGGGTGGTCTTTGAACTGCAAACTGTCGACTGGCGCAACGACAAAAAGATCCCCAGCGAGGAGCTGGCTGAAACGATCAAGAGCCTGTATAGCGCTGGCGTGCAGCACATCGCCTACTATCCCGATGACACCGCCAAGGATCATCCCGATACGGCCGTCCTGCGCCCAGTATTCGACGCCAAACCCAATATGCCTGTGATACGGTGAGGTCATAGTATCGTGAGCGTACCTTTAGATCCGCTGTGGCATGGTGTACTGGGTTTTGTGTTTTACTACCCTTTGTTGATGTCTTACGTCTGGATGATCGGCGCACTGATTTTTTATTGGCGCAATGAACGTCCTCAGCCAGCCTATAACAACCCGCCCAAGCTCGACGAGCCGCCCTCGGTCAGCATCCTGATCCCGTGTTTCAACGAAGGGCCGAATGCCGACGAGACCATACGTCATGCGCTGATGCTGGACTATCCCGACTTTGAAGTGATCGCGATCAACGATGGCAGCAAGGACGAAACGGCCGAGGTATTGAATCGGTTAACGCGGGAATACCCCCACTTGAAAGTCGTCCATTTGGCCGCAAATCAAGGTAAAGCGATGGCGTTACAAGCGGGAAGCTTGATCGCCAAATCCGAGATCTTGATCGGTATCGACGGCGATGCGCTGCTGGATAAACACGCCGCGCACTGGATGGTGCGACACTTCGTCCATCATCCCCATGTCGCGGCCGTGACGGGTAATCCGCGCATTCGTAACCGCTCGACCTTGATCGGTCGCGTGCAGGTGGGTGAGTTTTCATCCATCGTCGGCATGATCAAACGCGCCCAGCGCACCTTTGGCCGCTTGTTTACCGTGTCGGGCGTGGTCACCGCATTTCGTAAATCTGCGGTGCATGATGTCGGCTACTGGTCGGCGGACATGCTGACCGAAGACATCGACATCACATGGAAATTGCAGCGTGCGGGCTGGGATGTGCGCTTTGAACCCAACGCCATGGTCTGGATCTTGATGCCCGAAACCCTGAAGGGTCTCTGGCAGCAGCGTCTGCGCTGGGCGATGGGTGGCGCTCAAGTTTTGATCAAAAACATCGACGTCTACGGGAAAATCAGTCAAAATTTCCTCTGGCCGCTGATGCTGGAGCTGTGCCTGACCCTCGTCTGGTCGTATTTGATGCTGGTGCTGGTGGTCGTCTGGATCATCGGCTGGTTTCACCCGGTCGGTTGGCCGGAAGTGGGATCACCGCTGATTCCCAAAGGCAGTGGCATATTTTTAGGCGCGACCTGCCTGTTTCAGTTTGCGATCAGCAAATGGCTCGACAGCCGCTACGAAAAAGGCCTCGGCCGTAACTATTACTGGATGATTTGGTACCCCTTGGTGTTTTGGGTGATCAACGTGGCGACCACGATTGTCGCATTTCCCAAAGTGCTGTTTCGCCGTGACGGCAAACGCGCACGTTGGGTGAGTCCAGACCGTGGTATCCATTTCGAGGAGAAAAAAGATCATGAATCATAACTCTCTCATCATCAACATCCGCCAGCACCTGCACTGGCGTAAGCGCCTGTTTTCCGACACTACCACGGCGGTGATGTGGGGCGCATGGCTCTATCTGTGGCGTCCGGTGCTGATGCTGGGCAGTGCGCAAGCCATCTGGAGCGTGCATAAAGGCACGGTGCACTTCGCCTTTGCCACCTCCGACTCGCTGGAATATGTGATCGAAGCCGTCTTGGTCGGCTGTCTGGTGTTATTGCTCTGGACCTTCCTCCCCTCACGCCGGGTCAGCGACACCGTAGCGCGCACGTTGGAGGACTATGCCGAGCACTTCCATTTGCCGACCGAACAGATCATCGCGGCACGCGCAGCCAACATCTGCACCGTCTACCATGATGCCCATGGCCAGATCACCAGCGTGCGTCCCGAGTCGCAATAAGTCCTCTGCGGCCTGCGCTCAAAAAGCCAATCCGCATCCCCAAAAAAAACAGCCCATCGGGCTGTTTTTTTATGTCGCGTGCAGACTTATTTGCGCAGATCTTTACGCAGGATCTTACCCACGTTGCTCTTCGGTAGATCGGTCATGAACTCGATGTACTTCGGACGCTTATAGCCAGTCAGGTTTTCAGCGATGTAGGCTTTCAACTCGGCTTCGGTCAGGCTGTCGTCTTTCTTGACCACGAACAGTTTCGGGGTCTCACCGCTCTTCTCATCCGGCACACCGATCGCGGCACATTCCAGCACTTTTGGATGGCTGCTGATCACTTCTTCGATCTCGGCAGGATAGACGTTAAAGCCCGAAACCAAGATCATGTCTTTCTTACGATCGACGATCTTGCTATAGCCGTGCTCATCCATGATGCCGATGTCACCGGTACGGAAGAAACCATCGCTGGTCATCACTTTCGCGGTCTCGTCTGGACGGTTCCAGTAGCCTTTCATCACCTGTGGACCACGGATCGAGATTTCACCACGCTCGCCGTACGCCACTTCCTTACCGTCATCATCCAAGATGGCAACTTCAGTCGATGGCAGGGGCAGACCAATATTGCCGGCGTATTCGGTGATGTTGAGCGGAGTGACCGTGGCAACCGGGGAAGTCTCAGACAGGCCATAGCCTTCGACGATCGGCTTGCCGGTGATGGCTTGCCATGCTGCTGCCGTGGCGGGCAGGACGGCCATGCCGCCACCGATGGACAGCTTCAGATTGGAAAAATCGATCTTTTTAAAGTCTTCGTTATTCACAAAGGCATTAAACAGGGTATTAACCGCCGGGAAGATGGCTGGCTTGTATTCAGCGATGGTTTTGACCAAACCAGGAATGTCGCGTGGGTTAGGCACCAGCACGACCAATTCGCCATTATGCATGCCATACAGGGCGCAGGCCATCAAGGCAAAGATATGGTACAGCGGCAGCGCGCACAGACTGGTATCTTGCGGCACATCGACGCCACCCTTGCCCATCACGCTGTTAAATACCGCTTCGACCTGCAGCAGGTTGGCGACGAGATTGGAATGGGTCAGTTCAGCGCCTTTCGACACACCGGTGGTTCCGCCTGTATATTGCAGCACGGCGGTATCGGACAGGCCGACCACAGGGCGCTGATATTTACGCGCGTTGACCTTGCCCAAGGCATCTTTAAAGTGGACGGCATTGGGGATCGACCAGCTTGGCACTTGTTTGCGGACATGGCGCACGACCAGATCGACAATGGTGCCTTTGACCAGACCCAGCAGTTCGCCGACGCTGGCGACCAGCACATGTTTCACCGGCGTACGCAAGACCACTTCTTGCAGCACGCTGGCAAAGTTTTCCAGCACCACGATGGCTTCTGCACCAGAGTCTTTGAGCTGATGCTCAAGCTCGCGGGCGGTATACAGTGGGTTGACGTTGACCAGCACATAGCCGCCGCGAATAATGCCCATCAAGGCAATCGGATACTGCAGTACATTGGGCAGCATGACGGCGACACGGGCGCCTTTCTTTAAACCCAAGGACTGCAGATAAGCGGCGAATTGACGGCTTTTCAGATCGAGGTCTTTATAGCTTAGGCGTTTGTCCATGCAGACAAAGGCGTCGCGACCGCTAAACAGCTGGAAGCTGCGTTCAAAAATATCAATCAGTGAGGTATTGCTGGCGGGTAATACGATCTCATGTGGCGTCCCTGGCGGGTACGCATCAAACCATGGCTTATTCATTGTCTATACACTCCGTTCTTTAGTTTTTTGCGCGGCAGCCACATTGAGGTTTGATCGGGATAAGCAGCGTGCGGCCTATCATCATTCCATATTGATCTTTGCGTGCGCATGAAACGCTGCTTCAAAAACAGACCGCCGGCAGATTAACTCCCTAAACAGCC
>JASLJP010000320.1 GCA_030152425.1 Aquirhabdus sp. | reverse complement strand
TCATCGAGGCTTTAAATGGATGAGAACAAAAGTAAGGCGCTTAACGCGGCCTTAGGTCAGATCGAAAAACAATTTGGTAAAAACACCATCATGCGCTTGGGCGATGGCAGTGCCATCGCTGCGGTTGAAGCCATTTCGACGGGTTCTCTGGGTCTCGATATCGCACTTGGGATCGGCGGTCTGCCGAAAGGCCGGATCGTTGAAATCTATGGTCCAGAAAGCTCGGGTAAAACCACGCTCACCCTGCAAGTCATCGCTGAATGCCAAAAAACTGGCGGTACTACTGCATTCATCGACGCAGAACACGCGCTCGATCCGGAATACGCGCGCAAGCTCGGTGTAGACATCGACAACCTGCTGATCTCCCAGCCTGACCATGGTGAACAAGCACTTGAAATCGCCGACATGCTGGTGCGCTCCGGTGCAGTAGACATCATCGTCATCGACTCCGTGGCGGCACTGACACCGAAAGCGGAAATCGAAGGCGAAATGGGTGACTCACATATGGGGCTGCAAGCTCGTCTGATGAGCCAAGCACTGCGTAAGATCACCGGTAATGCCAAGCGCTCCAACTGCATGGTCATCTTCATCAACCAGATCCGGATGAAGATCGGCGTGATGTTCGGTAGCCCGGAAACCACCACCGGTGGTAACGCGCTGAAATTCTACGCCTCAGTGCGTATGGATATCCGCCGCATCGGTCAGATCAAAGAAGGCGAAGAGATCGTCGGCTCGGAAACCAAAGTCAAAGTGGTCAAAAACAAAGTCGCCCCGCCGTTCCGCGAAGCGCTGTTCCAGATCATGTATGGCCAAGGCACTAACCGTCTGGGTGAACTGGTTGACCTCGCTTCCAAAGAAGACCTGGTACAGAAATCCGGCGCGTGGTACGCCTATAAAGGCGCCAAGATCGGCCAAGGTAAAAACAACGTGGTGCGCTACTTTGAAGAAAATCCAGCCGTGGCTGAAGAGATCGACAAAGAGCTGCGCAAGCGTCTGCTGACCAAAGCCAAGCCAGAAGCCAACGAACCAGAAGCGCTGCCTGAAGAACTGCTGGATGCCTAAGCACGAATGACGACGGCAACCGTCATCTACCCCTCAAAGCGGCCTGCGGGTCGCTTTTTTGTTGCCGCTAATCTTGTTACTCTACTCCCATGCCTAACCGCGCAGCACAGGGAGTACTCAGTCGATGCCTAAAGGGTATCCAGCCTATCGCCCGAAAGCGAACGTCACGCCTGTCGATGAGCACGATGATCTGCCCGATGGGTTTGCAGGTGATGATGGCACTACAGAACACGGCACCCCCACGATCACGACCAAAGCCCCGCCGACTGGTGCGCGCCTGCGCGGTCTGGCCTTCGCCATGCTTGGGCGGCGTGAGCACTCGGGACAAGAGTTGGCGCAAAAACTTCACGAGTTGGACGCTGACCCAGTCGAGGTCGCCGCCCTCCTGCAGGAGTTTCAAAGCCAAAACTACCAAAGCGACCAACGTATGGCCGAGATGATCGTGCGCGCCAACGTCCGTAAAGGGCGTGGCCCCGCGCGCGTCAAGCAAACCCTGCGCGAACGCCATGTCGATCTCGAGCTCGCCAGTGAGCAGATCATCGATACCGACTGGCTCGCACTTGCCCGCGCGCTCCGCATCAAAAAATTCGGCCTCGACCTGCCAGCCGACCCTAAAGAAAAAGCCCGCCAGATGCGCTTCTTACAGTATCGCGGCTTTGATGGCCATGTCTGTGGCAAAGCCATCGCGAGTAATGGCGAAGACAACTAGGTGCAGCCGCCCAAAGACGAAACATTACGTTCATTGCATAAACTTACCTACCGCGCACCAAAACCGCGCACAACACGGACAACACTCCACTAACGCTGCCCGGCATTGCTGCTACGCTAAATAGGTAAAGAAATTGACACGCCGTGCTGAATATCACATTCAGCACCCATCGGCGTGGCACACCTTGGAGCACGATCATGGGAAAATATTTTATCGCATGGCTATTGGGCGTCCCCGGCATTGTTCTGGTGATTGCTTACTTTTTCTTTCACTGATAAAAGCATAAAGCCTGTTGCGTGGATTTAAGTCAGCCGAGCCGGGCGATGTATAGGCCTTATATATCATGAATCCCCTGCCGACGATAGGTTCCCGGCTGCTGAGTCGTGACCCGGAAAAACGCCCGAGAAAAAGCAGCAATTGATTTATATCCGACTTGCTCTGCGACATCCGCGATGTTTACGCCATCACCGAGTAACTGTTCGGCGAGCTGGACGCGGTAATAGAGTAGAAATTTGGTCGGGGAGAATCCGGCTGTTTCGGAAAATTTCTTTGAAAAACTGGCTCTCGACATCCCCGCCACACTGGCCATCCTATCCAACTCCCAATTCTGCCCAGGATGGGCAATCAACTGCACCACCACCTGCCCCATCTCAGGATGACCGAGCAGATCCAAGAGCTTGACCTTGCGGTGGGAATGATGGCTGAGCAAATGTCGAATCATATAGAAAAACAACACACTGGCCAGTCGCTCAATCACCAGATTGGAACTCATCAATGGATCGCGGGCTTCCCGCTCAATCAGCTTGAAAATATCACGGCAGAAGCTGAGCGCCTCATCACGTCCCCTTAAGACCAGATAGGGCGGCAAGGTACTCAGCAATAAGCTCGGCATCCCGCTCTTAAACTGGAAAAAACCACAGGCCAAACGTGTTGCCGTTTGCTGCTGGAAAGCATTGTGTGCGTCTGCCTCCTGCCGATTGAGCTGCTGCAGATCGGGGGGAGTCGTTTGCGAGACATCCGTGAGGATAAACGGGATATCACGGAGCAAAAATATAGCATCCCCTTCATCTAAATAGATAAAGTGATCTTCATTCAACAAATGCAAATGGCAGCCATTTTTCAGAATCAAGTGAAAACTGGCTTTACCCTGCCCACCTAAACTGGTCGACCAGTTGCCACAATAGTGCCCCACATGAAACAGTGTGGTTTGCACATTGAGGGTGTTGAGCAGCCAGCTTTGCACATTTTCAGGATTATTAAGCATTTTTTAATCAATATTCTTAGACGAATAAGCATAAAAGCAACATTTTCGAGCATTGTCAATCTTGCCCATAGTTTTCAAACTCAACGCACTGCCGTAGGAGTTTAATCATGAGCCACTTTCAATTACTAGATGCCACCACCGCCCCCGAAGCAGTCAGAGACCGACTGATCAGCGCTGAGAAAAATGCCGGCTTCCTGTCCAATCTGCTGGCGATACTGGCGTACTCACCGGCCGCACTGGAAACCTACCAGACCGTTTCCGCCATCAATGCCCGCAGCAGCCTACGCCTAAGAGAACGCGAGGTCGTGCAGTTGGTCGCAGCGACCTATAACGGTTGCAAATTTTGTGTTGCAGGTCATACCTCTGCTGCCACCAATGCCGCCAAACTCAACCCCGAGATTATTGACGCGCTACGCGATGAGCTGCCTGTTCATGATGCGCATTTTGGTCCTTTGGTTGCCTTTACCCGCGCCGCGCTTGAACAGCATGGCGCGGTAGATGCAGAGACCCTCGCTGGATTCTTTGCGGCAGGGTACACCGAGCAAAACGCGCTGGATGTCTTGCTGGGTTTAAGCTTGGCAACGTTATGCAATTTTGCCAACAGTCTGGCGCGCACCCCTTTAAACCCACAACTGCAAGCCTATCAGTGGGACAAAGCCCATGCCTAATCACGTGTTGCAGGACTGGCTAAACCAGCATGCTGAAGGTCTAAACGACCATGCTGCCTATGCGGATCAACTCTTGGCCCAGTTGGCTGCAGGGCAAGCATTTCGCCATGGTGTGCCGCAGCACCACGGCGGGTTGGGCAATCCCGTCACTGATGCCGTCAGCAACGTTGCGCTATTGGCGCAGCATTCTTTGACCGCCGCGTTTGTGACATGGAGTCAACGGACGTTTATCGAGTATCTGCTCGAAAGTCAAAACACCTATCTGATTGATCGCTATCTGGCTGACTTGCTGGATGGAACGTTGGCCGGTGCCACAGGACTATCCAACGCCATGAAGTTTCTGTCTGGGATCGAGCAACTGCAAATCGACGCGCAGCATACTGATCAAGGTTGGGTGCTCAATGGCTACTTGCCATGGGTGACCAATCTCCACCCGGATGGCTTTCTGGTGGCTGTGGCGGCGAAAACAGAGCACGGCGCAGCGTTGTTTGTCGTGCCCTCCAACAGCCCCGGATTTACCCGCAATCCTGACTTAGACCTGATCAGCATGCGCGGTAGCTATACCGCGTCTGCCAGCTTGAGCAATGTCCTACTCTCCGACGACTATCTACTGGATCGCGATGCGACGCGCTATCTGCCTAAAGTCCGACCGGTATTTCTGGGTTTGCAGTGCGCCCTCGCCATCGGCCTGATTCAAAAAAGCCTGCACGTGGTCACGACCAATCATCGCGCGAGCGATCTGGAAACAGCAGCGCTCATCGACACCACCCAAAACCAGTTGGATCAACTACAGCACCAGCTCAAGGCAGGGCTACACAGTCAGGATTTTCGCCTACAGGCGCAGCCGTTGTTTCGGATCAAGATCGAATTGGCTACCTTGGTGCAGACCGCGATCAATGCCGAACTGCAGACCTTGGGTGGCAAAGCCTATCTGACCCAGCATGAACAAGGCTTTGTGCGCAGGCTCAAAGAGTCCGCCTTTATCCCCGTCGTCACCCCAAGCATCGTCCAGCTCAAAGCCGAATTGCAAAAAGCACAGCGTGGGTGCGCATCATGAGCCGAGCGGCGTTATTAAATGCGGAAAACATCCAGATCCAACACCAAGGCGCATCTGTGCCCGTGGTGTCTGACTTTCATCTGCAGGTAAATGCAGGAGAGATTGTGACCATTTTGGGGTCGAGTGGGGTCGGAAAGTCCAGCTTACTGCATGCCTTGGCAGGATTACATCCCCCAAGCCGAGGCACGATCACGATTGATGGACGCGATATTCAGCAGGCTAAATCTGCAATCAGCCTGATGTTCCAGCAAGCGATTTTATTGCCATGGCAGAATGTTGCCCAAAACGTCGGCTTTGGCTTGGACTTTAAAAGTCGAGAGACCCTCAGCAAGGCGCAGATCAATGATCAAGTCGAGGATGCGCTGCGCGCAGTCAATTTGACCCAGCATCATCAGCGCTATCCAGACGCACTGTCTGGCGGTATGGCGCAGCGGGTGGCACTGGCGCGTAGTCTGGCCAGAAAGCCGCAACTGCTGTTGCTGGATGAGCCATTCAGTGCGTTGGATGAAGTCAGTCGTGCGCAATTACAGCAGTTGCTGATTGGCTTGGTCAGTGATCAGACCATACAGGCTGCGATTTTAGTCACCCATGATATCGACGAAGCACTACTGGTCTCAGACCGCATTATCTTGCTCGGCGGTGCGCCTGCCCATGCAGTCAAATCGTGGCACATCGCCTCACCCACCCCGCGAAATCTATGGCTGGATCAGTTCAGCAAAATCAGACAAGACATTTTACATACGCTGCATGATGTGCAAAACGGTAGCGAAAACCAGCAATCTTTGGAGCGTGCCCATGTGCATTGATGATCTCTATACGACCCGTCGTGACTTTATCCGCCTATCTACACTGTTTACTGCAGGGGGAGCCTTACCATTTCTGAGTGCTCGCCCAGCATTAGCGGCTGATCAAGCCGCGAATGCGCCCGTCAGGATCGGCTATCTGCCCATCACCGATGCAACCCCCTTACTGGTGGCGCATCACAACAAGCTGTTTGAGGCGGAAGGGCTACAGGTGGAACAGCCCGTCATGTTCCGCAGTTGGGCACAGTTGATCGAGGCTTTTTTGGCGGGTCAGGTCAACGTCATTCATCTGCTGTCGCCGATGACGATCTGGGCACGCTACGGCAGTCAGGTACCCGCCAAAGTGGTGGCATGGAACCATATCGGCGGCTCGGCACTGACCGTTGCGCTTGAGATTAATCAGCTGAAGGACCTCGGTGGCAAACAGATCGCCATTCCATTTTGGTACTCCATCCACAATGTCGTATTACAACATTTACTGCGCAGCAATGGGCTCAGCGTCGTCACCAGCAAGACGGGAGTACTGGCCAATAATGAAGTGCGATTGATCGTGCTTGCACCATCCGATATGCCACCCGCCTTGGCCAGCAAGCAAATCCATGGCTATATCGTGGCCGAGCCGTTCAACGCACTGGCGGAAAACCTCAACATCGGCAAGATTTTGCGCTTTACGGGTGATGTGTGGAAGCAGCATGCCTGCTGCATGGTCTTTATGCATGAGGATGATCTGAATAAGCGTCCTGAATGGTCGCAAAAAGTAGTGAATGCCATCGTCAAGGCGCAGCTGTGGACTAAACAAAATCGTGCAGCAACCATCAATATCTTATCGAAAGAGGGTGGGCAGCATTACACACCGCACAGCACTGCCGTGCTGACATCGGTACTAAACCCCAGCCAAGTCAACTGGACAGCCTATCAAAAAACGGGCGCAATCCAGCATGCGGACTGGCATGAAGAACGTATCGACTTTCAGCCTTACCCCTACCCCAGCTATACCGTGGAGCTCATCAAACGCCTAAAACAAACGCAAGTGGAAGGCAACAATCAGTTCCTCGCAAAACTTGATCCGCAGAAAGCCGCACTGGATTTGGTCGATGATCGCTTCGTGAAGAAAGCGATTTTGCAGATTGGTGGATTAAAGCAATTCGGTAGCTCGAATAGCTTTAGCCGACAGGAGATCATCACACGATGAGTGCAACCCCCACGCGCCGATGGCTACACCACAGCGTAGGACTGATTGGCCTTGCGGTGTTATTTTTAGGGTGGTTTGT
>JASLJP010000281.1 GCA_030152425.1 Aquirhabdus sp. | reverse complement strand
GAAACCGCCGCCATCGACTTTGTGCTCTCCGGTGACGAAGAGTGGTGGACCATCAACCAGCAACTGGAGCTCGAATCCGACACCATGGATCTGGATCGCCTGAGCCGCTTGCATGAACGCTTTGGCGAGATCGATGGCTATACCGCAGCGGCACGCGCAGCGCAGATGATGGCCGGACTCGGCTTTACCACCATCAAACAGTCTGCCCCGGTGTCGAGCTTTTCCGGCGGTTGGCGTATGCGCTTGAACCTCGCCCGGACGCTGATGAGCCGCTCCGATCTGCTGCTGCTCGACGAGCCAACCAACCACTTGGATCTGGATGCGATCCTGTGGCTGGAAGACTGGCTCAAGAACTATCCGGGCACCTTGGTGCTGATCTCGCATGACCGTGACTTCCTCGACGCCATCGTCGACCATATCATCCATCTGGAAGCTGGCGCGGCCACCCTGTATACCGGCAACTACTCGCAGTTTGAACAGACCCGTGCCGAACGTCTGGCGCAGCAACAGCAGTCGTTTGAGAAACAAGAAGCCACCCGCGCCCATCTGCAAAAATACATTGACCGCTTTAGCGCGCAGGCCACCCGTGCCAAACAGGCGCAGAGCCGCGTCAAACAGTTGGAACGGATGCAGAAGCTTGCCCCTGCCCATGTCGATACCCCGTTTACCTTTAGTTTCCGCGATCCCTCCAAGATGAGCTCGCCACTGCTACAGCTCGACGAAGTCGACGCTGGCTATGGCACCACCATCATCGTCAACAACATTCGCCTGCAACTCACACCGGATAGCCGTATCGGCCTGCTGGGCATGAATGGCGCGGGCAAATCGACACTGATCAAAACCCTCGCCGGTGTGCTCGATCCGCTGTCGGGTGAGCGCACCTCCAGTGAGCATTTGAACCTCGGCTATTTTGCCCAGCATCAAATGGATGCGCTCGATGCCGAAGCCAGTCCCATGTTGCAGCTCGGACGGCTGGCGGGCAAGAAGATCTCGGATGCCGAGCTGCGTGCCTATCTGGGCAGCTTTGGCTTTAGCGGGGAGCGCATGGATACGCCGTGCGGTAGTTTCTCCGGGGGCGAGCGCGCCCGCCTCGCGCTGGCGCTGATCGTCTGGCAACGACCGAATGTGCTGGTACTCGACGAGCCGACCAACCATCTCGATCTCGACATGCGTCATGCCCTCACCCTCGCCCTACAGGACTTTAAAGGCGCCGTGGTGCTGGTCTCGCACGAACGACAACTGATCGCCAGCGTCTGTGATGATCTGCTGTTGGTACACGGCGGCATCTGCCGCACCTTCGATGGCGATCTCGCCGACTATGCCCAATGGCTCAAGCAAACGCGTCAAGCCGAGATGGCGGCCAAGCCGACCAAAGCCCAAGTCGAAAAAGCCGCAGCCGATGCTGCTGCAGCGGCCGCAAAACTGGCAGCAGCAGCCAAGCCTGTCGCTGCTAAGCCCGCCGAGAGCAAACCGGTCGACAAGGAAGCCGCGCGCAAAGAAGCCGCCGCCAAGCGTGAACAAACCCGTCCGCTGCGCAGCCAGATCGAGAAGTCAGAGAAGCTGTTGGCCACGGCCCAAGGCCGCGCCAAACAGCTTGAGGACACCTTGGCCGATAGCGGTCTCTACGATGCCGCGCGCAAGTCAGAACTGCTGAAACTACTGGCCGAACAACAACAGGTACAGACCACCATTACAAGCCTCGACGACAGCCTATTGGAAATGATGATGCAGCTAGACGAGCTTGAAGCCGCGCAGTAACCCCTGCAGCGCATAAAAAACGACACCATTTGGTGTCGTTTTTTTATCTGTGTTCCACGTGGAACATTATGTAGGGGTCTACCCTCAACTGGGCGCTTTGGCCTTCACGATCAACAGTCCATGCATGTCTGGGTGCAGGCTGCACACATAAGCATAGACCCCTGCTTTGCTCGCGCGGTAGATCCACTGACCCTGCGCAGGAATTACGCCGGAGTCGAAGCTGCCTTTGAAGGTCACTGTATGCGGAAATGGATCGGCGTTATGCCAAACGATCTCATCGCCGACATGTACGGTCAGCGCATAGGGAGCATACTGCATGGCACTGATCTGAACCTTAGTACGGACATAGGCTGCTGCTCGTGGTGCGTGTGTGGCCGTCGTAGCCGCAGCTATGGCTGTATGCGGAGCTGCACTCACCGTCGGCGTAACGACCAACAGCAACACCAGCAACCGTGCAGAGATGCTGTCCTTTGGGTGGCGATCTGGGAAGGCGTGGTTCATCAGGTGCTCACTTGAGTTTGGTCTTGAGCATTTGGGCATGGTGTAGATGCGCGGCAATGGCTGGACGCACTTGAACGAGCAGCGCTTTAAGCTCAGCGTTTAGTGCATCAGGGATCAGCACGTCGTCAATCTCATCGAGGACAGCTTGATGATAACCCACTTCATGGCTGACATAGGCCTGATCAAATGCCTGGCCCGTCATACCGCGCAGCTTGGCGAGATTCTCATCGCCACTACGCTGTAGCTCGATACTCGTCACCGAGTCCACTGGCGTGACGCCGAGCTTGCTGACCAGACGCGTAGCGGCATCATTCACCCCACCATGATCGGTAATCATGCGCTGGGCAAACTGACGCACAGTACTGTACTTGGACGTAGCCAGTGCCAACTGCCCCGCCTCAATATCCACCCGGTTTGCCGTCACGACGATTGCCGCGATCTCTGCATCGGAGCGTTTACTGCGAACGGCCGTGCTGGGCGCGGTGCTCGTCCCGACCGCCGGAGTTGCCGCGTTGCTGATGGCTTCTACTGCCAGCACTGTGCCGCAACTTGCGACATACAGCACACCACAGCTGAGGACTCGAAAGAAATGCTTCATCGCAGACATCCTGTATACATGTTGACTCCGAATAGTTTGGGCACGGCTACACCTGACATTGAATAGATCCCCCGACCCGCACGCCACGATGCAAGCCTACCTGACATCAGGTAGCAAACGATATACCGCACACCGCTGCTGTAAGTCGTCACTCGCGCTCGTCGAAGAAGGTACGCTTTCTTTATACACGCCTCCATTCTGCTCCCGCAAGGCGTAAACCGCTCAAAGATGACGGATCGCAGAACAGAGGCGACCTACGGGATAACCCCATATGCTCAGCCTAAACGACCTCTCAACACCGCATTGGCCAGCCCTCGGAGTACAAGGATGAGGCTCAGCCAAGCAGCAGTATGATGCAATTTGTTCCACGTGGAACAATCATGTGCACGCTTTGATGCGCCCTTCTGTCAGCAGTACTCGACCATTATCCCCATAAACAATAACCCCCGAATGGCAACATTCGGGGGTTGTTGTTATCGCAGCTTACTTAACATTTAAGCGTCGAGGTTGGTCACCGACAGCGCATTCTCTTCGATAAAGATACGACGTGGCTCGACGTCGTCACCCATCAGGCAGGCAAACATATGGTCGGCTTCGATGGCATCGTGCACCGAGACGCGCAGCATACGACGGTTCTCTGGATCCATGGTGGTTTCCCACAGTTGTTCTGGATTCATCTCACCCAACCCTTTATAGCGCTGTACCGTCACACCGCGTTTCGAGTCGTTCATCAGCACATCCCATAGCTCCGCAAAACTGCGGATCGGGAATTGCTTCTCGCCGCGCTTTAGCACTGCGCCTTCTTCAAGGATGCCGCGCCACTGATGGCTAAGACTCATCAGACGGGCATACTCGCCGGACTGGAAGAAGTTCAGATCGACCAGATAGTGCTGTGGCAACTGATGGACATAGATGGTCAGGCGTGGCCAGAAGCGTTGGCTTTCACCTTCGCCAAATGCTTCGATACTGACTTCCGGTTTAAGCGACGGTTGCTTTTCAGCAATGGCCTGCACGAGCCCAGTCGCCCAACCTTCGACAAAGGCACGGTCTTTAGACTGCTCTACATGGAACACGTCTTGGTTGATCATGCAATGCAGCATGGTCGCGGGATAACGCTGCGACAGGCGCTGCAGGATCTTTTGCGTGGCTTGATAGTCACGGATCAGTGCCTCTAGCTGCGCACCCGCAACAGCCGGTGCTTCGCTATTCAGATGCAGCGCGACATCATCAATGGCGCTCGACAGTAGGAATTCTTCCAGTGCGTCGTTGTCTTTGAGGTACTGCTCTTGCTTGCCCCGTTTGATTTTATACAGCGGTGGCTGGGCGATATAGATATGGCCGCGCTCAAACAGCTCAGGCATTTGCCTAAAGAAAAAGGTCAACAGCAGGGTACGGATGTGTGAACCGTCCACGTCCGCATCGGTCATGATGATGATTTTGTGGTAGCGCAGTTTCTCGACATTGTACTCTTCGCTGCCGATGCCACAGCCCAGTGCAGTGATCAGCGTACCGACTTCTTGGCTGGAGATCATGCGGTCAAAGCGGGCGCGCTCAACGTTGAGGATCTTACCTTTCAGCGGCAGGATCGCCTGCATTTTGCGGTTGCGGCCTTGCTTGGCACTACCACCCGCCGAGTCTCCTTCCACGATATACAGCTCGGACAGTGCTGGATCTTTCTCTTGGCAATCCGCCAGTTTACCCGGCAGGCCGGCGATATCCAGCGCGCTCTTACGGCGGGTCAGTTCCCGGGCTTTACGCGCTGCTTCACGCGCGCGGATCGCATCGACGATCTTGCCGACGATGGCCTTGGCAGCCTGTGGTTTTTCCAGCAGATAGGCGGAGAACTCACGGTTCATCGCCGATTCGACCGCCGGACGCACCTCACTGGAGACCAGCTTTTCTTTGGTCTGGCTGGAAAACTTCGGATCAGGAACTTTGACCGAGACGATCGCCGTCAGCCCTTCACGCGCGTCGTCGCCGGTGAAGTCGATCTTTTCTTTCTTGAGGATGCTTTCGCCTTCCAGATAGTTATTCATGGCACGGGTCAGCGCACCGCGGAAACCGGCCAGATGGGTACCGCCGTCTTTTTGCGGGATGTTATTGGTAAAGCAATACACCGTGTCTTGCTTGTAGCTGTCAGTCCACTGTAGGGCAACTTCAACCCCAATGCCATGATCGCTCTGCACCGAAAAATGGAAGATATCGATCAGTGGATGCTTGCCGATATTGATGAACTGAACGAACTCGGCCAGACCACCCACCGAGTTAAACACCTGCTCTACAGCCGTCCGTTCGTCACGCAGGATGATCTTCACCCCCGAATTCAGGAACGACAGTTCACGCAGACGGCGTAGCAAAATATCATAGCTAAAAATGGTCTGACTGAAGGTTTCAGCACTGGGCCAGAAGCGGATGGTCGAGCCTTTTTCGGTCGTGGTGCCAATCTGCTTGAGCGGATAATCCGGCACACTGTCGCTGTATTCTTGTTTGTATTTGAGGCCGGCTTTGTTGATGGTCAGTTCCAGCTTGCTGGACAACGCATTGACCACCGACACCCCCACACCGTGCAAACCGCCCGATACTTTATAGCTGTTGTCGTCAAACTTACCACCGGCATGCAGGATGGTCATGATCACTTCAGCAGCCGAGATGCCCTCTTCGGCATGGATGTCGACCGGGATACCCCGGCCATTGTCCGAGACGCTGCATGATTCGTCGCTATGGATGGTGACGATGATCTCATCGCAATAACCCGCCAGCGCTTCATCGATGGCGTTATCGACCACTTCAAACACCATATGGTGCAGGCCAGTGCCATCGTCGGTATCGCCGATGTACATGCCGGGACGTTTACGGACGGCATCTAGGCCGCGCAGTACTTTGATATTCGAGGAATCATAGGTCGGTTCTACGCGATCGTTCGCATCCGCGGGGACGACGGCGTCAATGAGATTATTTTGTTCAGCATCTTGGCTCATACACATCATTCCTAATCTAACATCTACTTGAGAGCGCACGGCGCGTGCCACACGATCTTGAATACATCTAATTTGGGGAACAGCTCTGCACCTGCGCGTTGCAAGTGCACGCGCTGCTGCGATATCACGATGATGGCCTACACCCGGCAAACCCTGACGACGGCATGAACGACAACCGCATCCCCGATCCTGCTGCTGAGGCTTTTAAATTCCATTTAGCCGCAAGCAACCGCTGTGGGTACACCGCCACACATCCGCAGCCTAGACACTAAAACCAGCGGCAGCAAAACGACCGCACGGCGATGCCTAGCGCTGTAATTGCCCCTGATCTATCGGGTAGATAGACGCTGGGACATGGATGTCTTTGAGTGCGGTGAGGACTGCAGATAAATCCACGGTGGTCATAAAAATCTGACTCTCCAAGGCCACCAAAAGCGCGATTAAACGGATTTGGGCAGACATATCCAGCTCAGCCGTCATATCATCCAATAGTACCACAGAAGCACACCCGTCTGCATGGAGCATCTTGATCTGAGACAGCTTCAGGGCGACGATTAAGAGCTTTTTTTGCCCGCGCGATAGGGTATGCTCTGCCGCGCCCTGATCGCTCTTAAATCGCAAATCTGCGCGGTGGATGCCCGCCAAACTATGCCCTCGCTCCCGATCGCGCGCCCTTGACTCAGTTAAGGTCGCCAATAGGCCGATTTCCGGATCAAACCCCGCCAGATAGTCAAAGCTCAGGACACAGTGCGGCAGGAGCAGGCTGACGATCTCAGCAAATAGCGGTTGCCAACGTGCCACCACCTGCAGGCGCATCTGATGGATACGCTCACCGGTTTGCGCCATCTCCTGTTCCCAGACCAAAAACTCAGCCCCACTGGCGCTGGTCTTGAGTAAAGCGTTGCGTTGTTTCAGCGCGCGCTGATAGCGTAACCAGCAATGGTGGAACTCATGTTCCACGTGGAACATCAGCCAATCGAGCAATTGGCGGCGTGGTTTGCTGCCGCTTTCCAGCAGATCCATATTTTCAGGATTGATCAGTTGTACCGGCAGCAGTCGGGCGATTTCACTTTGACTCACGGTCTCGCCATTGAGGCGCACGGTCGCAATATTATCAGCGGCTTTGTTCAGCCCCAGACGATGCTGGGCAGACTCGGCATAGATCAACGCATCACGGCAGTGATACTGAATATAGTGTTTGGGGTTGGGTGTGCGAAAAGAGCGGCCAGTGGCCAAGAGATGCAGCGCTTCGATAACGGAGGATTTGCCACTGCCGTTGGCGCCATGAATGATATTCAAAGCGCCCAAACCGGACAGTTCCATGCTGCTGATATTGCGGACGAGTTCGATTCGTACTTTGGACAGATGCATCGTCGGCTGCCCTATGTCACAATGCGGATGATGGCGATCCGACTCATCAAATATAGACCTCTGCCCGACCGCTGCGCCATCGGCGGATTTAAGCCCATGGCGCGGATCGCATTAGACACGCATTGGCATCACGACATAGGTCGCGCCGCCCGCGGCCGGATCTTGCACCAGTGC
>JASLJP010000255.1 GCA_030152425.1 Aquirhabdus sp. | reverse complement strand
CTTTCTTTTCGTTGTCGATAACATAGGCTTGACGCGTCAGGGTGACTTCGTTCAGGTATTTGTCCAAGCTACCGGTGATCATTTTTTCAACGATGGCTTCTGGTTTGCCTGATTCACGGGCTTTCGCGGCGAAAATTTCTTTTTCGCGTTCCAGCACGTCGGCAGGTACGTCTTCAGCGTTGATCGCCAGTGGGTTGAATGCAGCAACGTGCATGGCAACGCCTTTACCGGTTTCTGCGTCGCCGCCGGTGTAGGCAACAACAACACCGATTTTCAGGCCGTGGCGGTAGGTGGCGAGGTTTGCACCTTCAACCAGTACTGCGCGACGGATCTGGATGTTTTCACCGATTTTTTGTACCAGTGCAACACGGGCTTCTTCGATGGTCTCGCCATTGCCGTATGGCAGTGCAGAGATTGCAGCGACGTCTGCGGTGTTGTTGGCCAGTGCGATGTCGGCAACTTTGGTGGCGAACACGGTGAAGTTTTCGTCTTTAGCGACAAAGTCGGTTTGGCTGTTGACTTCGAGCAGCAGTGCACGGCCTTCGCCTTGTGCAATGATGATCGCGCCGTCAGCAGCGATGTTACCGGCTTTTTTAGCCGCTTTGGCTTGGCCAGATTTACGCATGTTGTCGATGGCTACTTCGATGTCGCCGCCGGCTTCTGCCAATGCTTTTTTGCAATCCATCATGCCGAGGCCAGTGCGGTCACGCAGCTCTTTGACCATGCTTGCAGTAATTTCTGCCATTTTCATTTCCTCAAAATTAACTTTTATGATTCATCTACAAAATATGTTTCGTCTACAAACTCATGGGCTGCTCTTTAAAAGCAGACAGCCCAATCGGTTGATTGGGCTGCAGCGCTGTCAGATTCAGGATAACTAAGAACTTAGACAGAATCGTGACAGCTCAGGATAAAACGTTTGTACAACTCGCTAAAAAGCGTACGGCTTATTCAGCAGCAGGAGTTTCAGCAGCGGCTTCTTCAGCAGCAGGCGCAGCAGCTTCTTGGCCACGTGCAGCAGCGTTGCTTTGAGTCGCGGCAAATTCTTTACCAGCGATGATCGCGTCAGCCATTGCGCTTGCATACAGGGTCACAGCGCGGATCGCGTCGTCATTACCTGGGATGATGTAGTCAACGCCGTCTGGGTTCGAGTTGGTATCTACGATACCGATGACTGGAATACCGAGGTTCAGCGCTTCTTTGATCGCGATGGCTTCGTGATCAACGTCGATGACGAACAGTGCATCTGGCAGGCCGCCCATGTCTTTGATACCGCCCAAAGATTTTTCCAGTTTTTCCATTTCACGGGTGCGTTCCAGCGCTTCACGCTTGGTCAGCTTGGCAAAGGTGCCGTCTTGTGATTGGATTTCGAGGTCTTTGAGGCGTTTGATCGACTGACGCAGGGTTTTCCAGTTGGTCAGCATGCCGCCCAACCAGCGATGGTCAACGAAAGGCATACCAGCACGGATCGCTTGTTCGCGGATGATCGCGCTAGCAGCACGTTTGGTACCTACGAACAGCACTTTGTTTTTACGTGCAGCGATTTGGTTTGCGTAGTTCAGTGCATCGTTCAATGCTGGGACGGTGTGTTCCAGGTTGATGATGTGAATTTTGTTACGTGCGCCAAAAATGAACGGTTTCATTTTTGGGTTCCAGAAACGAGTCTGGTGACCGAAGTGAGCGCCTGCGGTGAGCAGATCGCGCATACCTACGTTATATGATGCCATGTAAATTTACCTATGCACTTAGGTGCATTTTTCAGTTTTGGGTTAGGCCTCCATACGCCCGATTCGTCCACCAAATTGCACGATTGACGCTAAAAGCATCAGTCATACGCGAAGGCACCCAGACGAATTGTCGGCATATGTGCGGATTTAGTTTTCCTCGTTTAGATCACGGTCTTTCAATCCCTTGTTTTCAATCTGTTTTTGGCGGGAGCCGCCGGAAACATACTGTCGCAAAAACGATTTGAGAAACTGATTGCTAAATTGGGGGCGTATTTATATCATGTTTTAATCTATTTTCCAATTAGATTGGCACGATCATGAACAGTTTTATTCAACCTCATTCGCTGGTCAAATCAGCAGACGATATCGCCAAGATGCGCGTGGCCGGCAAACTCGCCGCCGAAGTGCTGGGGATGATCGCGCCCTATGTCAAAGCAGGGGTGACGACGGCGGAACTGGACAAGATTTGCCATGACTATATCGTCAATGTGCAAGACGCCATCCCTGCCCCACTGAACTATCGCGGGTTTCCAAAAAGCATCTGTACCTCGGTGAATCATGTGGTGTGCCACGGCATCCCGAGCGACACCAAAGTGCTGAAAAACGGCGACATCATCAATATCGACGTGACCGTGATCAAAGATGGTTTCCACGGTGACACCAGCGAGATGTTCTTTATCGGCGAACCGTCGATCCTCGCCAAACGTCTGTCGGATGTGGCGCAAGAAGCCATGTATCGCGGCATGCAAACTGTCAAGCACGGCTCCTATGTCGGCGACATCGGCGCGGCGATCCAAGCCTATGTCGAGGCACAGCGTTTTAGCGTGGTGCGTGAGTACTGTGGTCATGGTCTGGGGCGTATCTTCCACGAAGATCCACAGATCCTGCACTATGGCAAAAAAGGCACGGGCATGAAGCTGGAAGCGGGCATGACCTTCACCATCGAACCGATGGTCAACGCCGGTGTATGGCAGACCAAACTGCTGGGCGATGGCTGGACAGTCGTGACCAAAGACCACAAGCTGTCGGCGCAATACGAGCATACCCTGCTGGTGACCGAGACCGGCATCGAAGTGCTGACCGCCCGTCCAAACGAAGATCTGTCGCGCTTCGTGCTGTAATACCCCGCACGGCTTAATCTCTAAGAATCAGGCACCTAGCAAGGTGCCTTTTTGATGCGTGCTATTTGCGCATAAATTGTTCATTTTGAGACGCATTTCGCCAAACGTATCATTTTGTCAGACGAAAAGCGTGGCATAGATCACAAATTCTAGAGATGATGACGCCATGATTAATCAGGAGACGCCTACATGGATACGTCGAGCAAATCCTCCTATATACCCGCTTTACGTTTTGAAGGGCTGACGCCCTATTACGATGTGGTCGTTGGTTTGACCACGCGTGAACGCCGTTTTAAACAAGCACTGATCGAACTTGCAGACATCCGCGCTGGCCATCAGGTGCTGGATCTAGCCTCGGGTACGGGCACGCTGGCCATCTGGTTGAAGTCGACCCAGCCTCTGGCGACCATCACTGGGGTAGACGGGGATGCCAAGGTGATCGCCATTGCCAAAGCCAAAGCCGCCCGCGCCAGCACGCAGGTGCAGTTTGATCACGGCTATGCCGATGAGTTGCCCTATATGCACGATCAGTTTGACCGGGTGCTGTCGAGCCTATTCTTCCACCATCTGACTTGGGAATTTAAACAACGCGCGGCGGCAGAGCTGTTTCGGGTGATGAAGCCCGGTGCAGAGCTGTATGTTGCCGATTGGGGGCTGCCGACCAGCCGCCTGATGCGTGGACTGTTCTTTTCGATTCAGCTCTTGGATGGCTTTGCCAACACGCAGGACAATGTCGACGGCAAGCTGATCCCGCTGTTTAAAGATACCGGCTTTGAGCAGGTGACGGTGCAGCAAACCATGAGCACCATGTACGGCACGATGGCGCTCTATCGCGCGGTCAAACCCCTGAATGCCCCCAGCCCGATGCTGTGCTAAAGAGCGCAGGCATCCTGCCCAGATCAACTGCGCAAATAGTCCGACAAACGTCAACTCGCTGACTTAATTTAACATTACCGCCAGTGCCAAATACGCTATGATTTGGCGCTGAGGTGTTGCCATGCGATGCCCCATGACGCTTGATACTATGCTGTGACAAGGATGACCTGATGTTTAAGAAAATACTGCTGGCCGCCATGCTCTGCGCTGTCGGTCAGGCTGCTCTGGCTGACGATGCCACCGTGACCCTTCCCGCGACGACT
>JASLJP010000248.1 GCA_030152425.1 Aquirhabdus sp. | reverse complement strand
CGTATTCCCCAAGATGACCGTGCTGGAAAACCTGCAGATGGGTGCCTATTTGCATCAGATTCAGGTCGGCGAGATCGAGGCGGTGTTTGCGCGCTTCCCGCGTCTGGCCGAGCGACAGCATCAGTTAGCGGGCACGCTGTCGGGCGGTGAACAGCAGATGCTGGCCATCGGCCGCGCGCTGCTGTCACGTCCCAAGCTGCTGCTGCTCGATGAGCCGTCGATGGGTCTGGCCCCGCTGATGATCGAGCTGATCTTCCAGACCTTGGCCGAGCTAAAACAGAGCGGCCTGTCCATCCTGTTGGTCGAGCAAAATGCACGCGGTGCGCTGCAACTGGCCGACCGCGCCTATGTGCTGGAGCACGGCGAAATGACCCTTTCGGGAACGGGGCAAGCCCTGCTCCACGATCCCCGTGTACAAGCCGCCTATCTCGGCGCAGGAATTGAAGCATGAGTACTGAAACCGATCTCACCCCAGAAATGACCCTTGCCGAGCGCAAGGTCATCTACCGCGCCAGACGCGGCCTTAAAGAGCTGGATTTCTACTTTGACAGCTATGTGCGTGACCAATACCTCAAGGACAGCGCACAGGACAAAGCCGACTTTGCCGAGCTGATCGATCAAGAAGATCCGGATCTGCTGGATTGGTTTATGGGCGTCACGCCGCCGCCTGCTCATCTGGCCGCCGCGATCACCCGTATCAAATCCTTTAAGTCCTGATCGCTGCCGCCCCCATGCAAGTCCATGCCGACCTCAGTCCCAGCCGCATCCAGCCGCTGATTGAGATCGCGTTGTACGGGGTCGTTGCGCTCCTCACTGCATTCAGCCCACTGCCGCGCTGGATGATCGTCTGCACCGTGTTGACCCTGCTTGCGGTCTATCTCTATCAGCGCTGTTTTGCAGTGCCACGCGCCCGTTTGGTGCAGCTCATCCAGTTGGATCTGCGTGACTGGTGCTGGTACGACGTACCGGCGGGTCAGCCGTCCAGTGTCACGCGCCGTCGCGTCGGCACGCTGCAGCACGTGCGCCGCATCGGCTGGGTGATGGCGTTAGACTTCCGCATTACGACCGACCCCGGCAGCCACACGGTACGCTGGCTGATTTGGCGCGATCAAGTCGATGCCGATAACTGGCGTAGACTGCAGGTTTTGCTGCGGTTTTGGACGGATCCCGTTTCCACATCCTAGGTGGGTTTGTCGCGTCAGCGCACTTACCAATTCACAGCAAATCCAGCTAGCATCCCCCCATCCGAATATTCTTATACTAGAGCCGTCATGCACCTTTCGCATACGGCGTGCTTACGCCTTCGACTTTGATATTTCATCGCTTAAAAAAAGGAAGTAGACCATGGGAATGCTCGACGGACTAATCGGACAAATCGCCCAACAAGCCCTGCAAGGTGGCCAAGGCGGACAGCAACAAGGCGGTTTAGGCGGGATATTGGGTGGCCTGCTGGGTGGCGCGCAGCAACAAGGCGGCGCACTGGGCGGTGGTTTGGGCGGGATCTTGGGCGGTTTGCTCGGGGGGGGACAGCAGCAGGGTCAGGTCGCTCAGCCGGGTGGCTTTAATCTGGGCGGTGCAAGCCCTGCGGTACTGGCTGCAGTGTTACCGCTGGTCCTCAGCTGGGTGCAGCAGCAGGGCGGTATCGGCAATGTGCTGTCTTCGCTGACCAATTCCGGCTTGGGTCAACAAGCCCAGTCGTGGATCGGCACCGGTGAAAACCATGCCGTAGATCCCGCTGCCATCGGTCAGATATTTAGCCCGGACCAGATTGCCCAAGTTGCAGCCAAGGTCGGCGTGAGCCCCGAGGAAGTACAAAGCGGTTTGGCCACCGTATTGCCCCATGTGGTCAATCAGCTCACCCCGAGTGGAGATACCAGCAACGCTGGCGAAGCCAACAACGAGATCGGCAATATCCTCGGCAAATTGGGCGGTTTCTTTAGCTAACCATTGTTGCAACCGAGGCTGATCGGCAGGCCGACGCGCGGCCTGTCGTCAGGCCTGCTCGCCGGCCTTGCGCCAGAGCAGGTCTTCGATATCACACTGCGGGCTATATTCCTGCACCGTCTGGCGTAGGATGGCACGCACCGCTTCATGGTCAAAACGGCTGCACGCGGCAATCAACAGGTCAATCTGCTGCTGCAGTGCATCCCACTGCAGGTAGCCTTCGTGTGCTTTCATGATCAGTGGATGTCCCGTACCTTCGGCATTATCGCCGATCAGCAGTTCTTCGAACAATTTCTCGCCCGGACGCAGACCCACTTGCTGGATCTCGATGCTGCCCTCTGGAGTCTCGGCGGTCTTCAGCTCACGACCACTCAGATGCACCATGCGCTTGGCCAGATCTACGATCTTGACTGGCTCGCCCATGTCGAGCACAAACACATCTCCGCCCAGACTCATCGCGCCCGCTTGTAGCACCAGTTGCGCCGCCTCGGGGATGGTCATGAAATAGCGCGTGATCTCAAAGTGCGTCACCGTGATCGGGCCCCCAGCGCGAATCTGTTTGCGAAACAGCGGTACCACCGAGCCTGACGAGCCCAAGACATTGCCAAAACGAACCATGCAGAATTTGGTCTGGCTATGCACCGCGTCGGTATGAGACAGCGCTTGCAACACCAGCTCGGAAAACCGCTTGGTCGCACCCATGACATTGGTCGGGCGCACCGCCTTGTCCGTCGAGATCAGTACAAAATCGCTGACCTTGGCACGGATCGCGGCCTGCGCCATGCTCAGCGTGCCCATGATGTTGTTTTGCACGCCCTCGATTGGATTGTGCTCCACCAGCGGGACATGCTTATAGGCCGCCGCGTGGTAGACGGTCTGCACGGCAAAGGTCTGCAGGATGCGGACGCATTTTTCTTCATCCAACACCGAGCCTAAGCACGGGATGATCTGCACAGAACTGCCCAGTCGTGCGCGTTCGGCCTGCAGCTCTTGTTCAATTTGATAGAGCGCAAACTCGGTGATTTCCATGAGCACCAGATACTTGGGATTCTGGCGCAAGATCTGGCGACACAGCTCCGAGCCGATCGAGCCGCCTGCACCGGTGACCATCACCGATTTGTCCTGTATACATTTGGACAGTAGCTGTGGATCAGGCACGACAGGATCGCGGCCGAGCAAGTCCTCGATCTCGATTTCCCGCACATCTTCGACCCGAAACTCACCGCCCGAGTTCATCATTTCGCGGATCGATGGCGTGATTTTGATCCGGACTTTGAGGGGTTCGAGGCGATGCAGGATCTCTTTTTGCTCGGATTTGGACAGCGAGGGCATGGCGAGGATGATGATCTGGATGTCTTTGTCGGCGACCAGTTTGGCCAGCTCGGTCGAGGGGTGTACCTTGATGCCACCAATCACCGCACCCTGTAGCTCGCGTTTATCGTCGATAAACGCGACATTGCGGTACTCGGCGGTGTGCGACAGGGCGCTGGCCAACTGCGAACCAGCACGTCCGGCACCATAGATGGCGACGTTCTTGCCGCTATTGGCACCGCTGACATGGGTAAAGTACGCCCGCGCCAGAAAACGACTGATCAGCACATAGAGGATGGCGCTGATCCAGTAGATGACAAACACCCCGCGCGACAGACCCACCATGCTCACGGTATAGACCGCGATTGCCAGCAGGATCAGCACCGAGATCGACACCCCCAACACCACCACATAGACGATCTTGTGGTCGATATAGCGGATCACCGCGCGATAGAGGCCGAGTTTGATAAAAATCGGAATGGCGATCACCGGTGCCAGCAAAATCAGCCGGTAGTGGGCAACCAGCGCATCGTGCAGCGTCATGCTGTCGTAGCGTAGACAGACGGCCAGATAGAATACGAAAGGCAAACAGACCGCATCGACCAACAAAGCAATGATTTGTTTATGGAATCTAGGAAAGTTTAATAGCGTATTCATGGATTACTCGAGAGTGAGGGTCGATTGCGGCCACGCTTAGTGCGTGACCCCATCCCGGCGTACGACTTTAAGTGCCGTCAGCAGCAATATCTTCAAATCCAGCCACAGCGATTGATGGTGTACATAGTACAGATCGAGCTGTACTTTTTCCGGGATCGGCAGCTCGTCCCGGCCATTGATCTGCGCCCAGCCTGTCAGGCCGGGGGGCACCTGATCCACACCGAGCTGGGTGCGTAGCGCGATCAGGTCATCCTGATTGTACAGTGCCGGACGCGGCCCGACAAAACTCATGTCGCCCTTGATGATACTCCATAGCTGCGGCAGCTCATCGAGGCTGGATTTACGCAAAAATGAACCGATCGGGGTCAGGAATGACGCCGGGTCGGGCAGCAAATGGGTGGCGACCGCTGGCGTGTCGACGCGCATGGTGCGGCATTTGGGCATCTTGAAGATGACATTGTGCTTGCCCACCCGATCCGACCAATACAGCACCGGACCTTTAGAGGTCAGTTTGATCGCGACCGCGACAAAGGCCAGTGGTACGGCGAGTACTGGGGCGGCGATCAAGGCCAAGCAGAGGTCAAAAAGTCGTTTTATCATGCACTCGGTTCACTTATGGGTAGAAGCGGACAGCGCCGCGACAGTCTGGTGGATGGCCTCATCGACCGTGCGGATCGGCTGCCAGCCCAGTGTCTGGCGGGTATGCTGGATATCGACCTGCAGCGAGCCGAGCAGCCGGCTGGCGACCGCAGATTTGCCCAGCAGGGTCGCCGTGCCCTGCATGAGTCCGGCGGGAATCGGCAGCAGCCAGACACGTTTATCCATCGCTTGGCCGATCAGGCGCAGCAGTCGGGTCAGACTGACGTCATCGCCGTCCGACACGAGGAAGGTCTGACCCGCAGCACGGGAGTGACTGCAGCAGAGGATGAGTAGATCGACGAGGTTATCCAGCGCGACCATGCTGCGGGCATTATGGACGGCGCCAAAGGGCAGCGGCAAGCCCAGCCGGACGACCTGCATCAGGCGCAGAAAATTCGCCCGTACGCCTGCACCATAGACCAGCGGTGGCCGTACGATCACGATTTCAAGCCCGGTCTGGGCAGCGATCGCATGCAGGCCTTGCTCGGCTTCATGTTTAGACCTGCCATAGGGATCTTGCGGCGCCGGGATGTCCTGTGCGGTATAGGGGGTGCCGTGGGTTTCTTCCCCATTGACCTTGACGCTACTGACAAACACCAGACGTTTGACCCCGGCCGCCGCCGCTTGGCGCGCGAGATTGAGCGTGGCATCGACATTGACCGTGCGAAAGGCGGCCAACGGGTCGGTTTCGGTATCCTGCATGACATGGACGCGCGCCGCCAGATGGACGACCACCGCGATGCCCTGCAGCGCCTGCTGCCAGTCGGTGTCGGGGCGGATGCCATCCACCGCGCGCCCGTGCGCCATGGCCTGACCGGGACGCACGACCGCGGCATAGTCGATGCCGCGCTTGCCGAGCTCCGCACAGAGCGTCCGCCCGACAAAACCCGTAGCCCCCGTGACCAAGATCTTAGTCATGCTTGGCCTGCTCAGACGCCGAGACGCGCCCCAGTTGTAGCTGGAAATAGCCTTTGGACAGAAAGAAACGCAGGATACTGCTGATATGCCACATCAGGTGGCGTAGCTTGCGGTGGCTATCGCGTTGCGCTTCGTGGATCACGCGGGCGCCCTTGACCACAGCGACCTGCTGGCCAGCTAGGCGCGCCCGTACGCAGAAATCCACATCTTCATAGTACATATGATAGCGCTCACTCAGGCCGCCCAGCGCCCCATAGGTCTCATGCGCCACGACCACAAACATGCCAGCGATCCAGTCCGGGTACAGCGCGAGGGTGTCCTCAACGATCACATCGGGACGCAGCGGCGTGCCACGCAGTTTGCTATATAGTTTTTTGATCAAGAACAACGGCGTGGGGAACAGTCGCGCACTGTCTTCGACGTCACCTGCCTGATTGACCACCAAGGGAGCGCAGATGCTGTCAGGTTTTTGCGCGAGGTAGTCGAGCAGTGCCGGAAACGGATCGCCGATCAGGCGGATATCCGGATTTAGCACGACAAAATAGCGCCCGGTATTTTCGACAAAGGCGGCATTGTGATTGGCGGCAAAGCCTTTAGGGATTGGGTTGTTGATCACCTTGACCGGAAAGGGCAGCGTTGCAAGGTCGAGCGGCAGTTCTTCGGGCAGGTTGAGCGTCAGCACGACATCAAAGTCATCACGCGGCAGCTGTGCCAGATCCTGAAGTAGCGCTCGGATATGCAGGCGATGGCCGTGGCTAACGATGGATAGGGTGAAGTTTAGTGCCATACAGTCGCAACCTATATCAAATATAGGGCTGCATGGGCGCAACCCGTTCTAGTCTCATCTGGGCTGATTTTACCATTGCAGGCCTTGCTTTATATACATGCGCCGCGCGCTTTTTTAGCGGCGTCATCCGGCACGGGCTTAAGCCTTGGCAAGCGTGGGGGTATAGGGCGTATTGAATATGCGTTTGGCAAACAGTTGCAACAGCACAAAGTCCATCGCAGCACGCACCACCCATGCAATCGCCGCACCGTGGATACCCCACAGATGCAAGGAAATCAGCAGCATCGGCACATAGACGATCAGCTCGAGAATATGTAGGCAGGCCGTGGTTTTGGCCTGACCTGCGGCTTGTACCGCTGCATACGGCGCAGCCGCCAGCGCATGAAACAGTACGCCGAGACTGAGGATGACCACGATCAGCCACGAATGGTCGGCAAAGTCCTTACCAATCCATACCGACAACCCCCAGTGACCGCCCAGCGCAACCACGGTACAGATCGGCAGGATCACGACAAACACCAACCGCATACAGCGGTAGTACAGTCGTTTGGCCTCTACGGTGTCGGAGTGGAGCAAGGAGGCGAGGCGCGGAAACAGCGCGCCGGTCAGCGCTGCGGGCAGGATCAGGATGCGTAGCAGGACCTCAAAGGGCACGGTGTAGTAAGCCACGATGCTGGCGCCCAGCACCGAAGAAATGACGAAACGGTCTGCGGTCAGCATCAACGGGCTGATAATATTGGATACCGTCATCCATGCACCAAAGCTAAGCAATCCCTTGATCTCTTTGGGGTCTGCTGAGGATTGATACCAGTTTCCAGACGTCTTGCTGTTGACCAAAAACACGTGCGCAATGAGGATCAGCAAACGTGCCAGCACCAAAAAAATCACGATGATGGTCAGCGAAGTGCCAAACAGAATGATGCTGATCGCCGGCAGGCCAAAGTTACCGATGCCCAGTAGCACGCGCAATTGATTGGCGCCTTTAAAGTCTTCATAGGCTTCGACCACCCCGCGCAGACCCGTGGTGATGGTGGTGAGTGGGATGCCGATTGCAGCGACCAGCATGCATTGGGCGGCATCTTGCTGTAGCGCCGGACTGAGTTTGAGCCATGTGTAGCCCAGTTCATGGGAGATCGCGCCGATCAGGATGCCGCCGAGGACGCCGGTACCGGCTGTAAAGATCACGCCTGATTTGATCAGACGCGGGATGCGTTCATGCTCACCCTTGGCCAGACTGGCCGCGACTTGCTGGGTCAGGGCGCGACCCAGTCCAAAATCAAACAGACTGAAATACCCGATCAACGCCCAAATGAGCGTGAGTGTGCCGAAGGCCTCTACCCCCAATTGTTTGATGATGAATGGAATCGTGACGAGACCGACCAGAAAGGGCCCGCCCGTTCCGATCAGATTCCAGACGGTATTTTTACTGAGTGACATTCTAGCGGTCTCAATCTGTTTTTTTTTGGCAAGGCCACTCGGTTTATAAGATATGCGCTGAATCAAAACGCGCATGCCAATTGTTGCTGTCCATATAGTGCTGGGCACGTGCTGGATTTGATTGATAGTGCTCGATCTGACTTAAGATCGTCGCGATATCGCCATGGCCGTGGCTCAAAAATACCCCTTCGGCATCGGCTCTAAAGGCCATTTCACCAAACGCTGTGGAAATCACCGGGATATCCAGTGCACGGTATTCATAGTACTTGATTGGATCGACCGAGTGGGTCAGGGTATTTTTTTTGAATGGGATTAGCCCGATATCAAAACCAGCCATATTTTGCATGGCTTCTGCGTGGGGGCAGGGGGGCTGCATGCTGATATTCGCGGGCAGCGCCGCATCGGGCATGTTGTGCACCGGGCCGATCAGGATCACTTCATCCTGGGGACGCGCCTGAGCCAGTGCGATGACCCAATCCCAGTCAAACCAAGCGGCAATGGTGCCGATATAGCCGATGCGTAGATTTTGATGCTGTTTTTGCGGAATGGTCACACCATTCAGCACGCGCGGATCGAGGCCGTTGTGCACCAGACGCAGATCGAGCACCTGAGCGTCTGCCCAGCGCTGCTGCAGATGGGTGGATGAAACCAGTAGCGTACGGACACTGTGAGCCAGATGCCGTTCGTTGCGCGCCATGCTGCGCTGCGAGAGTCCGCTGTAAAAAGCCGGAAAATCATCCATGGCATCATACAGGGTCTGTACACCAGTGCCTTTGAGGCGTGCAAGCAGGTCGAGCGCCAGCAGCGAGGGTTTGCCTACGGCGACCAACGTCGGCGTACTTTTGGCAGTTTCGGCGAGTGAGGCGACCTGTTCTTGCCAAAAAATGCGGTTGACCCAATTCAGCACCGGCAGTGGTTCCAGCGGAAGTGCACGTACGCGTTGTACGCTGAGCCACTCAGGCAATGCAGCGGCAGCCTTGGCCGGTTGCGGCGGATGACTGATGCTTTTAAAGTCGGCGAGTTGTGGCAAGCGGGTCGGATAGGGATCGATCCAAATGACTTTGCCACCAGTCGTGGTGTGAAACCACTCGGCAAACTTATGCGGGCGCTGGGCAAAGCTGCTCCAAGGTACAGGCGAGAGATAAATCAACTGCATCACAGGAGATCCTTGCGCAAGACGTCGATGATGCGCTGGGCACCCCTACCATCGCCATAGGGCGATACACCGCGTGCCATGGCTTGATAGGCGGCAGGGTTGTCCAGCAGGTTCTGTGCTTCTTTCAGGATGTTGTCGTAATTCGACCCCATCAGCTTGACCACACCTTCGGTGACTGCTTCCGGACGTTCGGTTTCGTCGCGCAGCACCAAGACCGGTTTGGCCAGCGCAGGCGCTTCTTCCTGGACGCCACCGGAGTCACTGATGATGAAATAGGCTTTCTTCATCGCGGCAATAAACGGCGCGTAGTCAAGGGGTTCGCACAGCACGATATTGGCCACATCGCCCAAGGTGGCATGGGCGATTTCTTTGATGTTCGGATTTGGATGTACCGGATAGAGGATCTGGATGTCTGGGTTTTGCACGGCCAAAGTCTTGAGCGCATTGCAGATATTCTGGAACGGTGCGCCGAAGTTTTCGCGGCGGTGTGAGGTGACGAGGATCAGGCGTTTCGTGTCATCCAGCGGGATGTCCAGTGTCAGTGGCTTGGCCGCAGTCATCAATAGGGCATCAATCACGGTGTTACCGGTGACGATGATGTCGGCATCAGGGACGCCTTCCTTAAGCAGATTCTGACGCGAGCTTTCGGTCGGGGCAAAGTGCCATTTGGCAAAACGACCGGCAATGACGCGGTTGGCTTCTTCGGGGAATGGATTCTGCATATCCCAGGTGCGTAGGCCGGCTTCGACATGACCAAAGGCGATGCGGTGGTAAAAACACGCCAGCGCCACAGTCATTACGGTGGTGGTATCCCCCTGCGCCAGAACCACATCCGGCTTTTCGCGCAGCAGCACCTCGTCCAGTTCCAGCAGTAGCCGTGCAGTCAGCGAGGTCAAAGACTGGTTAGGGCGCATGATGTTGAGGTCTATATCCGGAGTGATCCCAAAGAAACTCAGAACCTGATCAAGCATTTGGCGGTGCTGGGCGGTGGCGAGCACACGCACTTCGGCCCACGGTTGTTGCTGAAGCGCTAAGATCACGGGCGCCATTTTGATGGCTTCCGGACGCGTGCCTACCACGCAAATAACTTTTTTCATTGCTAAAATTCCAATGCTTTACGATCGCTTGTAGTCAGTCGTCATTAAATATTGCTGAATAGTACAGTATTTTCTTGACGCGTGGTCATGCCAAACGCGTCTATAGATTGCGTAGATCGGAGAGATTAGCTGCGATACTCGTGCGCCGTCCATGTCCCCCATTTGGATTCATAGTAGGCTTTGTTTTTGTCAAAGAGTGCCTGTTTGGTGGTCGCTTTCAGTTTGTTGAACGACGCTGACAGGTGGTGGTGAACAAAGACATCCTCGGCATAGACGATGCTTTTGCCCAATGCTTCGATGCGGCGGCAGTAGTCGTCATCCTCAAAAAAGCCCAAGCCGAAGTTCTCATCCAGCAAGCCCACGCGCTCATAGGTCGTGCGCGGCATCATCACGCAGAAAAACGCCGCGGTATGTAGGGGTACGTGTTGTCCCATATGCAGCGCCGTATGCGCAGTGGCCAGCGGCAGCATTTCATCAAACGACACATAGTCGATATCGATTTTGGCTTCATTGCCGATGTTGTTGGTCACAGGGCCGATCAGCCCAATCTCAGGGTTGGCGCGCAGGTGTCTGGACATGGTCAGCATCCAGCCCGGGGTAACCACGGTGTCATTGTTGAGGATCACCAGATAGTCGCCGGTCGCGGCCTTGAGGCCGATATTGTTACCCGCGGCAAAACCGAGATTGTCACTGTTCAGGATCAGATGGACATCGCGATGTTGGGCTTGAAACTGCTGCAAATATTCCGGTGAGCCATCGGTCGAGGCATTGTCGACAACGATGACTTCGAGATTGGGATAGTCGTTCCAGCGGAGCAGGCTGTCCAGACACTTCTTGGTCAGATCCAGATTGTTGTAGGTCAGCACGATGACGCTGATTTTGGGAAATTCAAGCGCTTGCACATGGCCGATCAGGCTTTGGACGCGATGATCCCAGGTTTGGGCTTGGGCAAAGCGGTGGCGCTCGGCCACGACAGTCGGTGTATCGAGCGTTTGCAGGCAGTGCTGTACATGCGCAATGAACTGATGATGATCGGCGGCACGGTGCACCAGATCACCAAATTGGGCAATTTCCGGCAGATCGACCGACACCACAGGTTTGCCCGCCGCGAGATACTCATAGACTTTGACCGGGTTAGTGGCCATGGTCAGTGGGATCACTTGAAACGGCATGATGCAGACATCAAAGCCATGGACAAAAAAAGGCAGCTTGTCATAAGGCACTTCGCCTGTTAGCTGCACATTGGTTAAGTGTTTTAGGGTTTTGCCGGCGTTGACCGTATCGTTGCCCACCAGCACGATCAACGCATCGGGCAGTGCAGTGGCCAGTGCTTCGATCAGTTTGACATCAAACCATTCGGCGATTGCACCGAAATAGCCAATGATCTTGCGCTGCTGCAGATCACGAAACACGGTAGCAGGAGGGGTGCAAAAATGCTGGAACTCTCCAGCATTGCGGATCACCGCGACATGCTGCTGATACTCGCGCGCATGAGTTTCCAGCCAAGATGACGTCACCACGACCAGATCTGACTGCGCCAGTAGCGATTTTTCCAGCGTGATCAGTTGCGTAGGCACATTGCCAAAGCCTTCATGATGATCCATGCAGTCGTAGAGGCGCAGCGTATTTGGCAGGCTAAAGGCCAGCGCATACCAGTAGGCGTGTTGAACCACCGACACGCTGGAGACCACCGCGTGATCGAGCATAAACATGGCCATGCCCTGCGCCATCATCGTCTGGGCATCTTTGGTCGGCGCAGCAAAATAGATGGCAGGGGCGGTCGCTACGTGTAATTTGACCTGATACAGCTCAAGATGCGGGTCAAGGCGCTCAATCTCATAGCCCGGCGTATCGCGGTCGATGAAATGATTACTAAAGAAGTAGACCCGTTTGCCGGTTTTGGCAAAGCTGCGTGCCAAATGCTGTGGGCGCTGGATGCGGAAGCTCCAGTCGATGATCGAAAAGACCAATACATCGCGATCATTGAGCAGCTTCGCGGCTTTGGGGCTACCCAATAGCGGCGCATATAGACGCTTTTCAACCCATCCTGGATGGCCATCGACGTTGCGTGCATGCGCCACATACTGCGATTTGAGTTTCATGGCATCGGTCAGCGGCGCAGGGCGACGTAGGCGGGTGACCAGTGTGGTTTTGATCTTGTGCTTGTGGGCTTGTTGCATCGGCACGAGATGATAGAGCGTGCGCAGTAGCGCCCAGATATACTTTTTGACGGCATAAATCAGCGGCGCATGATTGATGACAGCAAGATGTTGATCTCGCTCGGTAAGCTGGATATTCAGTTCGGCAACTTGCTGTTGCAAGGCGGTGTGCGCACGCTCGCGGTGTTGAGCGCTTTCCATTTCCATCTGTATCTCTCGATAATGCGTAAACCCCGCGATCGCTGTGGGGTTCGAAAATTTAGGGCTATGGATCAGTCTGCCTAGCTGATCGAATACGGCAGCCGACTGCAGCAGGTTCAGTGTGCGATCATGACCATGGCTGGACAGTGC
>JASLJP010000244.1 GCA_030152425.1 Aquirhabdus sp. | reverse complement strand
AATAGCCACTGCTCCCAACGATAGTATTCAGGGGTGCAGGTTGCGATTTCACGGTTCCAGTCGATCGACAGTCCCAGTGATTTAAGCTGATTGCGCATATAGTCGATGTTTTCAAACGTCCACTTGGCCGGCGCAACTTTATGAGCGATCGCTGCGTTTTCTGCAGGTAAACCAAATGCATCCCAGCCCATCGGCTGCATGACATTTTCGCCTTTAAGGCGATAGAAGCGGCTGATCACATCGCCGATGGTGTAATTGCGCACATGACCCATATGCAGCTTGCCGGATGGGTAAGGAAACATCGACAGAATGTAGCGGTTCTTTTTGCTGCTGTCGGGTGTGTTGCTCACGGCAAAGGACTGGCGAGCGTGCCAGTCAGACTGAACCTGAGGCTCAATTTTATTGGGTTGATATTCTTCAAAACTGGCTGAAGTGGCTTGGGTCGAGCTGGTCGTTGTATCGGTCATGGTGCAAAAAATGATGTCAAAAAAAGATTTGCCATAGCATAGCCGATACGGGCTGTTGATTGGGAGTTGTGGGCAGGATGGACTTAAGTTTTTTTGAATTTCGCTGTAAAAAAAGACCCAAGTCCACAGCTGGTCTTGGGTCTTGCTTTTACTGAAGGCCTAAAGACCTCAGTATTATTTTGGACAGCCTTGCTGAATCTGAGCTGTCTGTTGCTGGATCCGACTGGCGCGTTGTTCATCTGTCATGATGTCACCTTGGGTTTTAGGATCCTTGCTGCGGACTCGTACACCACTTTGGAGCAGGGCGACGTTGGCTTGAAGCTTTGCACAGTTCTCGGCATTGCCTTTACGACGTTCGGCATCAGCTGCTGCAGCCGCTTGATCTTTCGCGGCGGCTTTATCTGCTGCAGCATTTGCAGCATTGTTGGAGGCCGTCAGTGCAGCAAGATTTTTTGCAGCGCTTGCGCTGTCTGCCGGCAGTTTGTTACTGACCTTTACCGTAGTCGCCGGAAGTTTTTTTTCTGGCGGTGGGGTTTGGGTATAGTGAGTCGCGCCTTTTTCGTCGACCCATTTATAGAATTGTTCAGCATGGCTCATTTGTATGGCCATTAAAGGCACTAAAGCAAGTAAGCATTTTGTTGCAGCGCGCATGTCTGTCATCCTCGGCATAGGGTATAAAAGGTACCAACTTCCATAAGGCCGCAGCGGTTCATAAGACCCCCTGCGCTGTGATGGCATTAAAACTTATTGGTTGTAACCTTTGGGGATTGAATCGGCAGCACATTCAAACTGGGTACCGGGGAGTTTGTCGCTGCTGGCGCCACTGGCGGTGCTGCAGGTACCACTGTGGTGGTTGCTGCGGGCGCAGTCGTTGTGGGTGCGGCCGGTGCAGTTGTGGTGGGCGTCGTCGTTGCTGCTGGCGTTGCTGCTGGTGTCGTTGCGGCAGGGGCTGCGGCGGCGGGTGCAGGCGCGGCGACTGGCGCAGGCTGTGGTGTGATGTGGTGGCTAACGTGTACGGCGGTAAATTTTTTCTTATTACATCCAGTCGTCGGCGCGAGGATATAGCTGGTGGCGCCTGATGCATCAACAGATTTACAGAATTGCTCAGCGTGTACCGTTGTTGCAAAGCTCAATGCAGCCAGCCCCAAAGTGGCAACAACATGAGATCCAGTCTTTAAATTTTTTTTCGTCACGCATGATTTGAATGTAGGCACCGAAAAGTACTCCCAATGTTATTGTGCAACAGCCTTGTTATGCAGGATTAAAGCATATTTTTGCTTAAAATGAATCATTTGATTTTGATTATTGTTTGCCGAATTTACGCTTGACTGTGAGGGCTAAATTGCCGAAAATACAGCCTTCATGTTTAGACATTTGTGCCGCCCACCCTTTGGCGTGGATGTCTTTATAGCTTTGGCGAACATCTGCTCTATCGCGAGTGGTTTGTTGATGCTTTGGGGCATTCTCATCCGAATGCGCTGCATGTCTTATTCTGGTCACACATACCCGCATAAGACTTCCTGCTCTGCCGTCAAAAAATTCCGCTCTTCAATGAGCATTCTATATGATTGTCTGGATTGCCTATCGCAGTCTGGACTCATGTTGCTTATCCATTTCGTCGATGCTGTCGATGTAGGGTGGGCAACGAGTTGTACGTCATTCGCACGATTAGGGTGAGTTAAATTGGAACAGACTACAGATAAAGCTGCCGAGCGCAGCACAGATAAAAAGCCAGAGATGCTCTCTGGTGGTGACATGCTCATTCGCGCACTGGCGGACGAAGGCGTAGAGTACGTTTTCGGCTATCCAGGTGGTGCGGTACTGCATATTTATGACGCGATGTTCCGTCAGGACAAAGTCCAGCACGTCCTCGTTCGTCATGAGCAAGCAGCGGGTCATATGGCTGATGCCTATTCCCGCTCTACTGGTAAGACCGGTGTTGTGCTCGTTACTTCTGGTCCAGGTGCCACCAACACCGTGACTGCGATCGCGACTGCCTATATGGATTCGATCCCGATGGTCGTTATTTCAGGCCAGGTGCCGTCGCATCTGATCGGCGAAGATGCTTTCCAAGAAACTGACATGATTGGCGTATCTCGCCCGATCGTAAAGCACAGCTTCCAAGTTCGTCATGCCAGCGAGATTCCGGGGATCGTCAAAAAAGCCTTCTATATCGCAGCGAGCGGTCGTCCAGGCCCCGTCGTTATCGACGTGCCTAAGGATGTCACCAATCCGGTTGACAAATTTGCCTACGAATATCCAGACAAGGTCAAGTTGCGTTCATATCTGCCACCGGGTCGCGGCCATGCTGGTCAGATTCGCAAAGCGATTGACGAGCTGCTGACTGCAAAACGCCCGATCATTTACTCTGGCGGCGGTGTGGTTCAGGGGAATGCATCGCATCACCTGACCGAGCTTGCCCATTTGCTGAATTTCCCAGTCACCAACACCTTGATGGGTCTGGGTGCGTTCCCCGGTACTGATCCTCAGTTCCTCGGTATGCTCGGCATGCACGGCACCTATGAAGCCAACATGACCATGCATCACGCCGATGTGATTCTGTGTATCGGCGCACGCTTCGATGATCGCGTGACCAACAACCCGGCTAAATTCTGCCCCGATGCCAAGATTATCCATATCGACATCGACCCGGCGGCGATTTCCAAAACCGTCATGGCGCATATTCCAATCGTGGGCGCAGTAGAGCCAGTCCTGGCCGAAATGCTGACCCAACTGAAACAGCTGGGCGTCAATAAACCAAACCCAGTCGAAATCGGCAATTGGTGGGCACAGATTGCAGAATGGCGTAAACGTCACGGCCTGCGCTACGATCCTGCTGCGCCAGGTGAGATGAAGCCACAGCAAGTCGTTGAGACTCTTTTCAAAATCACCAATGGTAAAGCCATCATTACCTCTGACGTCGGTCAGCATCAGATGTTTGCTGCGCTGTACTACAAATACGACGAGCCACGCCAGTGGATCAACTCGGGTGGTCTCGGCACCATGGGTGTCGGCTTGCCATACGCCTTGGGCTGCAAACTGGCATTCCCAGAGCGTGATGTCGTCTGTATTACGGGTGAAGGTTCGATTCAGATGAACATTCAAGAGCTGTCGACCTGCTTGCAGTACAACCTGCCAGTCAAGATTCTATGCTTGAACAACCGCTCGCTGGGTATGGTCAAGCAGTGGCAAGACATGCAGTACGAAGGACGTCACTCGAGCTCGTACATGGAGTCTCTGCCTGACTTCGTCAAGCTGGTCGAGGCCTATGGGCATGTCGGTATGAAAATCACCGACCCATCGCAGCTTGAAAGCAAGATGGCAGAAGCAATGGCGATGAAAGATCGTTTGGTCTATATGGATGTGTATGTTGATCCGAAAGAGCACGTATACCCGATGCAAATCGCTCAGCAATCCATGCGCGATATGTGGCTTAGAAAAGGGGAGCGTACATAATGCGCCATATTATTTCTGTACTGGTTGAAAACGAAGCAGGTGCATTGTCGCGTTTGGTCGGTCTGTTTAGCCAACGCGGCTATAACATCGAAACCTTGAACGTGGCACCGACCGAAGACGAGACCCTGTCCCGTTTGACGCTGACCACCTATGGCAACGAACACAAGATCGAACAGATCACCAAGCAGCTCAACAAGCTGATCGAAGTGGTCAAGGTTGTTGATCTGTCGGAAGGCTCACACATCGAACGTGAATTGATGCTGATCAAGCTCAAGGCCGTCGGTGCTGCACGCGCTGAGATCAAGCGCACGGCGGACATCTTCCGTGCTCAAGTGGTCGACGTGACCCCGACGACGTATACGCTGCAAATCGCCGGCTCTACTGACAAACTAGATGGTTTTATCGAAGCGCTGGCAGAAAACACGATACTAGAAGTCGTGCGTTCAGGTGTGCTTGGTGTTGCACGTGGTGAGAAAGTATTGAGCGTCTAAGTGCGTTTTAAACGCATGCGTCCATCGGATCGTGTGTGTTTGCTTTAAAAATATGAGTTTCGCCGCTGCAATTTATCCGTATAACTGGTAAATTGCGCGCCATAAATTGATATTGCTGCACAGCGTAGGT
>JASLJP010000184.1 GCA_030152425.1 Aquirhabdus sp. | reverse complement strand
CTCCCAAGCTCTGATCGTGGCGATGAATACTTGGTTTGCGTCACTGATGTTGTGTAAGAGCTTTCATGCCGATCTGCACGCCGGGAATTTGATGCTGCTTACCGATGGTCGCGTTGGCTTTATCGACTTTGGCATCGTGGGTCAGTTGAAGCCTAAAGTTTGGCAGGCCGCGATCAGCTTTATGCAGGCGCTGCAAACCACCAACTATGCGCTAATGGCGGAAAATATGGTGGACATGGGCATGACCAATGCCAAGGTGGATCTCGCCGTACTACAGACTGATATCGAAAAGATGTTCCAGACCCTGCTGATGGCGGATCCACAAAAGATTATTTCCGGCGAAACGGGTGACTTGAATACGCTCATGCTGGATATGGTGCAGGTTGGCGAACGTCATGGTATCCGCTTTCCGAGCGACTTTGCCCTGCTGATGAAACAGATGCTGTATTTTGACCGCTTTATGCAAGTGCTGACCCCACATATGGATCTGTTTGCCGATGCGCGATTAAAGCTCGTCGCCGATGTCGAGCCGGTGTCCAAACTGATCCACTAACTTTGGTCAGTGATAGCGTATGATTTATATATTCAAGGATGATGTGGATGGATAAGGTGCTGATCGAAGGGCTACGCGTCAATGCCATTATTGGCGTGTTTGACTGGGAGCGGCAGGTGGAACAGCCGATCCTGATCGATGTCAGTATGTGGGTTGATACGCGGGCGGCTGCACTGAGTGATGATTTGCTGGATGCGGTAAACTACGCCTTGGTCGCAGAGCAAATCACGACACTGACTCAGGCGCTTAAGCCGCAACTCCTAGAGACACTGGCCAATCAGTTGGCTGACTTAATCCTCCTTGAGCATCCCAGCGTACAACGCGTGCAGATTGGAGCCAAGAAACCACTGGCGGTCAAGGCGGCACAAGCCGTCGGTATAGAGATCATTCGGGAGCGCCATGAGATTTTGGCTCGCGCTGGGCAGTAATCACCACCCCACACCCCATCTGGACTTTGCCTGCGCGCAGTTGGCGAAGCTCGGCGTACTGGTCTTATCGTCGCGATTTGAGACCACGCCGCGCTGTGGCTATGGCGTGAACTACTGCAACATGGCGGTGCAGCTTGATGCTGCATTCGGCGTCGATGAAATGCTGGCAGAAATTCAGCGCATTGAAACGAGTGCAGGACGGGTTAAACCGTCAGTCAGCGTGCCGCTGGATATCGATTTGATTGCGTGGCTGGACGGCGAGTCTATCCGCTTTGATCCGCATCGCCTGCCGCTGGCCGACGATGTGGTGTTACCGATGCAAGAGATTTGGGCGGAGGTTGCTGCGCTTGCGACGTTACATGAAACGAATAACCCGCGATCCCAGTAAGTACTATATAAAATAACTGCTCTTGGTCATCACCTTTGAGACCACCCCCATCACGGCTTTGACTGATTCCGGTAGCTCTTGTGCACCGGCAGCCAGTGCTTGTTCGCGGTGATGCAGTTCATCGGCGTGCATTTGCTCGAGGATGGCGCGGCTGCGGGCATCGTTTTCGGGCAGGGCTTCGAGATGTTCATCGAGATGGGCACCGACTTGGCGTTCGGTTTCGGCGACGAAGCCTAGACTGTATTGATCACCGGCCAGCCCAGCCACCGCACCGATGCCAAACGACATGGCGTACCACAGTGGGTTCAGCAGACTGGTATGGCTATCCAGCTCTTTCAGACGCTCTTCACACCACGCCAGATGGTCTTGCTCTTCGCGTGCGGCCTGCTGCATGGCCGTACGGACATGGGGTAGCTTGGCGGTCAAGGCTTGGCCATGATACAGCGCCTGAGCGGCCACTTCGCCGCTATGGTTGACGCGCATCAGTCCCGCGACTTTACGCGCATCCGTGACGTTGAGACTGCTTATGCGGTCTGCACCCGGTAGCGGCCGCTCAGCTTGGGTGGTGTTGGGCACCACACTACGGAGGGCTTGGTCAAATGAGTTGATGATCCGATCAGCGAGGGTCTGGCGCATACGCGATTACTCCTAGGGTTAGGGCTGCTCAGTCGGCAGGTCATCATTGTTTCTGAGGTGACGAATGACCAGCAGGGAGACAAAGGCACTGATCACTGCAGTGACCAAAAACAGCTCCGGGATAGAGCGCTGCAGGAATGAGAGGATCAAGACCGAGGCAAAGCTGGACACCACCATAAACAGTGCGTTCATGATGTTGTTGGCGGCGATGACCCGTGCGCGGAAACTCACTGGCGAGTCGGCCTGCAAATGGGCATACAACGGCACGATATAAAACCCGCCAAAAACCCCGATGCCAAACAAAGCAAACAGCACCAGCCAGTATTGCGACTGCGCCAATATTTGCATAATGGTCTGATTGGTCGCGCTGGTCTCTAGTCCTTGAGTCGATAGATAAAGCACGACTGCAAAAATCGTCAGTCCAACCGCACCGATGGGAACCAATTTTAGATTGGGGGTATGTCCGGTGAGTCGTTCGCAAAGGAGAGAACCTAAGGCGATGCCGACGGAAAAAACAGTCAATAAGAACGTGACTACACTCTCCGCACCATGCAGGATTTGGCGGGTAAACTCGGGGATCTGGGTCAGAAAGGTCGCACCGTAGTACCAAAACCATGATATCCCGATGATGGTATAAAACACATCGCCGAGTTTGCTGGCGTAAGACAGGGTCTCATGGGTGGTTTTAAACACATTCCAATTGATCTTAAGTGCGGCATTGCCCACGGGTTGCACGGGGACTGCGCGTGCAGCGACATAGCCGAGGATCGCGATCAAGAGTAACGTCGCGCTGATCCAGATGTAGTTTCCACCCGCGCCGATCATGATGGCGCCGACCAAGATCATGCCGGCCAAAATCGCCAGTGAGGTGCCGGTCTCAAACATCCCATTGCCGCCGACCAGTTCATCTTTGGCGAGTAGCTGCGGCAATATGCTGTATTTGATCGGTCCAAAAAAAGTGGCGAGGGTACCCATCAAAAACAGGGCAACCATCAGCATCCAATACTGTTGGGTGAGTAGGCCGATGGCCGATAAGGTCATGATGGCGATTTCAAAGATCTTGATGTACTGGGTCAGTTTGGCTTTTTCAAACTTATCAGCGAGCTGTCCTACCGTGGAGGAGAACAAAAAATAGGGCAAAATGAATAAACCGGCCGCTAAATTGTTAAGAATTGTAGGCTGAATACTCGTGATTTGTGCTGCATTAAAGGTGAATAGAATCACCAAAGCCTGTTTGAAGGTATTATCATTGAGCGCACCCAGAAATTGGGCAATAAAAATGGGTAAAAAACGCCGCGTTTTTAGTAGTGAAAATTGGTTAGACATGAATCGCTCAGGAAAATACAGGCGACTGCTACAGTAACCATCTCTGACATTACTAGCAAGCTCTGGGACAACACGTTATTATTTATCTGGTCACCGCTCATCCCATTCGGTCATCAAACAGGTTGTACTGCATGGCAATTCCGCGTTTTAGTCGTTTTAGTTCTGGTTTGACATCTTGTGTGTTCATTGGCGCGAGCCTGTCGTCGCCTATCCTTCATGCGCTCGATGCCGCGCCAGCCACGACGACCGATACGCCAGCACCCAACAGTAGCGCCACAGGAGCGACCAAAGCATCCAAGACGATGCCCGCACTCAAAGCCGCCGTCAATCCAGTTCAGGTTTCCCCAGCGGCAGCGGCGTCTACTGCCCAAGCCATTGTCAGCGCGACACCGGCATCTGCTCAGACTACGCATGTGACACCGCCTGCGCCGCCGCCTAAATTAGGCTTTTGGAGCCGCGTACACAATGTCGTGTTTTTCTGGCGGAAACCGATCGTCGCCGAAACAGATGGCATCGTTCCCGCTGAGCCGACCATCACCGTCAAGGTCTATGGGGCACCAGATGTACTGGAGACCAATCTCAAGGAAACTCTGCAGCAGATTCGCGTTTCAGAGCTGGCGGACTTTCAGGATGATCTGGCACGCTATCGCAGCTTAGCGCAGGATGCGGCACAGGCAGTGGGCTACTACAATGCCAGTTTTAAGTTTAGGCGCCTCAGTAGTGACAGCATCGCGATAGATGTCATTGCGGGCGCGCCGGTGCTGGTCACCAGCCAAAAAATCACCATCAGTGGCGAGGGCAAAACAGACCGTTCATTTATCCGGCTGCAAAACAAGCCGGATATTAATGTCGGCGATGTGCTGAATCATGGTGACTATGAGAAGACCAAAAACAAGATCACCAATATCGCGCTCGATCATGGCTATTTTAAAGGCAAGTATTTGGCGCATGATGTCAAAGTGACTTTGCCCAGCAAAACCGCAGATATCACGCTGTCCTATGAAAGTGGTGTGCGCTATCAGTTTGGCAGCGTCACCTACAAAAACAGTAATGGCAGCGCTAAGCTGCCCCTTAAACCCAGTGTGCTGGCCTTGCTCCAACCGTTTCAACCTGGACAGCCCTACGATGCCGGATCGCTGGCCAAGCTGTCCAAGAACTTGCTCGATACGCGTTATTTTAACAACGTGCAGGTCGATGCACCGACACCGGACCCTGCCGATGATGATGTAAAAACACCGACTGCCGCAAGTGATGCCGCTGCAACCAGTCCGGACAGTGCCGCCGCTGCGCTGGGTGTGGCCCATACTAGTGAGCCGGTCACGTCCCCAGCCCCAGATACGGCAGCAGCGCCAGTCACCGACAGTGGAGCGGCCAATCCTGCAGCGGGCAGCAGTGCGCCACCCGACCCGACCGTAAGCTCGACGACAGGCTTGCTGACCGCCACCAGCCCAGATGAGATGCCAGAGCCGAACCAAGCTGCGCCGACCATTCCCGTAGTGATCACCCTGAATGCCGACCAGCCGAATAGCGCTGAGGTAGGCTTGGGCTTTGGGACCGACACGGGACCGCGTGTACGTACTCAGTATCGTCGTGCTCTGGTCAATGATCGCGGCGATAGCTTTGATGCCAATGCCGAAGTATCCAAGATCGCGCATACCTTTGATCTGCGTTATAACCGTCCGATCAAAAGTCCGCTAGAGGATGTGGTCAGCCTGTTTGGGGGGTATGAAGACCAGAAGCTCTCACAGAGCAATAGTTTAAATGTCGATACCAAGACCTTGACCGTGGGGATCGAGCATACCATCAAGCCCAAAGGGGATTGGCAGCGTACCTATTCCATCCGCTACCGCTTGGATCGCGTGCAAAATGATCCTTTAGCGGTAGACCCTGCGACATTGCCTTCGCCGTTTAATGTCGAGGGTCTTGCGGTGAAGCAGCAGTCGCTGCTGGCGGGTTTTGGCTTAAATAAAATCACATCGCGTGGGGGAGCCAACCCGACATCCGGTTTTCGTCAGTTCTACCAGATTGAAGTGGGTAACAAGTCGGCACTGTCCGATGCCAATATGATTATTTTGCAGGCTGGTTTTCGTGCACTGCAAACCTTTGCGACCAAGCATCAGATCGTGGTGAGTGCCGACCTCGGCACGATCATCACCCGAGACTTTGACCAAGTGCCGTATAACCTGCGGTTTTTTGCCGGGGGCGACCAGAGTATTCGGGGCTTTGACTACAAGAGTCTATCAACGCAGGTCAATGGCTATGAGATCGGCGGACGCAATCTTGCAGTCGGCTCGGTGGAATATAACTACATGTTTGTGCCGAAATGGCGCGGGGCGGTGTTCTTGGACGCGGGCAATGCCTTTGATGCCAAATTTACAGATCCGGTGAAGATGGGGGCAGGGTTTGGTGTACGTTGGGCTTCTCCGGTTGGTCCAGTGCGTGTCGATATCGCCGCCGGCATCTCGGAGCGTAGTCCGCCGATCCGTCTGGTGTTTTATATTGGAGCGCCGCTTTGATGACAGCGCCAACCCAACAGCCTGAGCTGGCGCCCCCAAGCCCATCAGTGGGGGCAACGCCCCCATCGCCACCGCCCCCTAAACGCAAGCGGACGCTACGCCGTATACTGATTAGTTTTTTGTGTATCGTGATCGGTTTGATCGCGATCTTAGCGCTGACCCTGTTTGCCTTGGCCGGATCGAACTCCGGCTCTGCGTGGCTGCTCAAAACGATCAGCGCCAATCAGCAATTGGTCACCTACCAGTATGTGCAGGGTAATCTGCAGAATGGGGTCGTCCTGGATAACCTGAAAGTCGATCTGGAACATACCGAGATCACGGCAAAACATGTGGTGGCTCGCCTAGGCTGGCGTTCAATCTTGGCTGGGCAGGTTCATCTCAGCCGCGCGACCATTGATAATCTGGTGATCCATAGCAAAACACCGTCTACCGGTAAGCCATTCCAGTATGCCCCGATCAAACTACCTGTGGTGCTCCGCCTCAATGAAGGCGTGGTTAATGGCATGACCATCAGTCAGGTTGTACGTGATCCCGTGAGCCATCAGTTACGCACGCGTATTGATGTAGTGTTTACGAAGCTGGTGCTGCGTGACACGATCTGGCGCGACGACCTGCTGCAGCTCAAAAACTCCAGTATTCAGGATGGCGAATTCATCGCGGAAAAAGTTAGCGGGACGATGCAGTTTAAGCAGCATTATCCGATCCGTCTGGATGGCATGTTGTCGATCTTTTTGCTGCAGCATGAGGGGTTTCCCGCGTTTAAAGCCAAAGTCACTGGCGATTTGGAAGAGATCCATGGCCTGTTGACCGCGCAAACCAAAGATCCTTTCGTGGGTAGTCTCGTGATACGACCCATGGATCATGTGCTGGATATCCGTGGTCAGGTCGATTGGCATGATTTCCATTGGCCGATCACGCCTGCGCAGAACTTCTACTCTAAACTCGGTCAGGCCAAGATCAGCAGTTCGCACCATGGACTGCATATCGACGTGAAGACAGACTTTGCCGGTAGCAACGTGCCTGCAGGCCAGTATGATGTCAAACTATTTACCGACTACAAAGGGCTGGATATTCCTGCCTTTAAGGCCAAGATCGCCCAAGGCAATGCATCCGGCTTTGGTCGTTTGGACTGGCATGGCAATCTGCGCTGGTTTGTTCAGGGGCAGTTAGATGGGGTCAAGGTGGCCGACCTGATACCGCCCAGCGTGAAGCCCTATAGCCAGTATCTGCCGGTGACGCTCAAAGGTCCATTCCGTCATAGTGCCGTCATGACCCGTCATGTGTCGGAAATCGGCGTACGCCTCATGGGCGACACCGGTGAACAATGGGTGGTAGGTGTAGGGCGGGGCGGATTCATTACCGACAGCCACCTGCCCATGGCGGTCGAGGCGCGTTGGCAGAACCTGCAGCGTGTATTGCCGGGTGTGGGCGCCGTGCACAGTCAGCGCGGCACTGCTAAGCTGCATTTGCCGTCGAGTGGCATGTTGGCAGATATCGAAACTGACCTGATCCCGACCGAGACACGTGGTAGCGTCGCGTTGCCTGCAGGACACTATGTGGCCACGCTGCAAAGTCAGAAAGCAGGGTTAAAAATTCCGGCACTGACCTTTAAGGGCGGCGCAGGCACCTTTGGCGGCTCTGCAAATATCGAATTCGCCCAAGAAGCCACGAAGAAAACTGCCGCTAAGCCGATGACGTGGTCTGCTGCGCTTGCCACGCAAGGCATCGATCTGACGGAGATCGTCAGCACCCCGATCCAGCACCTACAAGG
>JASLJP010000109.1 GCA_030152425.1 Aquirhabdus sp. | reverse complement strand
TTGGCATTGACGCCGTGGAGTGCCAATGCATCGAGATAGCCTGTGCGCGTACGCTGGCGCTTGTTGACCCGCAAAAATAGCGGCGCGCTATGGCGCAGTGACTCGGCGATGTCGAACCAGTCGTCGCCCCAGTCGGCGGCGAGCTGAGCGGCCAGCCAGTCGGGCAGGGCATGATGGCCGTTAAAGATGTGTTCTTTATCCGCCTGCTCGCGCAGTGTGGTGCGCAGGATGGCATTGACCAGCCCGCTGGCTTTTTCTTGGCCGAGCTGCTTGGCGGCGTCGACCGTCTCGCTGATGGCTGCGTGGGCGGGGATGCGGGTTTGCAGAATCTGATACAGGCCGAGGTGCAGTGCGGCTTGCACGCGTGCGTCGGTCAGCGGGCGCGCCAGCATTGGCTGCAGCACGGCGTCGAGTGCAAACCAGTGACGCAGCGTGCCCATCACCAGTTCATTAAACAATCCACGGTCGCGTTCGATGGTTTTTTCCAGTGCGGCAGGCAGTAACTGGCTCAGCGACTGGCCGTCGATCACCGCGATGATCACGCGGATCACCTGCGCGCGCAGGTTCAGTGCAGCGGGGCGTGCTTTGGCATGCGCCGGGGGATTATGAAATTTGCGCGGCTTGTTGGACGCGGGCTTGCCGGGTGTTTGGCTCATGATAGGCTTTGTCCCGCGGTGAGTTTTTGGGCTTGGAGGATTTGCACGCTATTGAGCGGTTTGCCGCCCGGCCATTGCAGTTGAGTGAGGCGCAGCACATGACCATCGCCACAGGCGACCGAGACGCCATTGCGGTCTACACCCAAGATCGCACCGGCGGCGGCATCGGTGGTGGCACGCGCCAGCTCGGCTGACCAAACGCGCAGCACGATGCCGTCCAGCTCGGTATAGGCCACCGGCCAAGGCTGTAGGCCACGGATCAGGCGATCTAGCTGCTGGGCGGACTGCTGCCAGTTGATCTGGCCTTCGGCTTTGCTCAGTTTGGCGGCGTAATTGGCTTGCGCGCCGTCTTGTTTGGTTTTATGGGCTTGCAGGGTCGGCAGCTCGGCCAAGGTGTCGACGATGGCGGTGCCGCCCAACAGCGCAAGGCGGTCATGCAGGGTGGCGCTGGTGTCGGTGTCGGTGATCGCCAGCGTGCTGCGTGCCAGCATGTCGCCGGTATCCAGTCCTGCATCCATTTGCATGATGGTGATGCCGGTCTCGACATCGCCCGCGAGGATGGCACGATGGATCGGCGCAGCTCCGCGCCAGCGCGGCAGCAGCGAAGCGTGGATATTCAGGCAGCCCAGGCGCGGCATATCCAGTACCACCTGCGGCAGGATCAGGCCATAGGCCGCGACCACCATCACATCGACCGCATGCGCGGCCACCAGTGCAGCCAGCTCGTTTTGCGCGGCCTGACCTTCGGTGCTGCTGCTTTTGAGCTGGTTGGGCTGGTAGACGGGCAGGTCATGCGCCAGTGCCAGTGCCTTGACCGCAGACGGCGTCATCTTTTGCCCGCGACCGGATGGCCGGTCAGGCTGGGTATAGACGGCGACGATATGATGTCCGGCATCAATCAGGGCTTGTAAGGCCGTGGCGGCAAATTCCGGTGTACCGGCGAATATCAGGTTCAAGGCAGACGCTCAAATGGGGCAAAACAATAATCCGCCATTGTAACGCAAAACGCGGCATAGCCTGCATGTTCACGCCCGCTAACTTTTATTCCCTGAATGCTTTTACTTATAGGCTATGAGGGATAGAATGATCGACTAGATTTTTTAGCTGATTTTGCGATGCCTCAGGTCACCCTTACGGCGTCTGCCTTCAAAAGTGTTATCCGCAGTTTTGACGAAAGCCCCAAGCGCCTGACGTTGCGTTGAAAACAATCAATCCGTCTACGCTATCCAGCAGGGATCGACGCGTGCCCCATCGCGGCACGACGTCCTCCCTTTATGCCAGATTTATACGCCCAAGATTAAAGGTTAAGTCATGAACGATAAGACAATCACTCCCAATATGCGTAAACACTCCGCGGATGTCGTCGATGGGATCGAATGCGCGCCAGCCCGCTCGATGCTGCGTGCGGTCGGCTTTAGCGATGAAGATTTCAAAAAACCACAGATCGGTATCGCCTCAACCTGGGCCAATGTGACCCCGTGCAATATGCATATCGACGGTCTGGCGCGTGAAGCCGAAGCCGGTGCCAATGCAGCCGGCGGTAAAGGCGTGATCTTTAACACCATCACCATCTCCGACGGCATCGCCAACGGCACCGAAGGCATGAAGTACTCGATGGTGTCGCGCGAAGTCATCGCCGATTCGATCGAAGTGGTTGCGGGCTGCGAAGGCTTTGACGGCCTGATCGCCATCGGTGGCTGTGACAAAAACATGCCCGGCTGCATCATGGGTCTGGCGCGTCTCAACCGGCCTTCGGTCTTCGTCTACGGCGGCACCATCAAGCCGGGCGCAGGCCATACCGACATCATCTCGGTGTTTGAAGCGGTCGGTCAGCATGCCAAGGGCGAACTGTCGGCGATCCAGGTCAAACAAATTGAAGAAGTCGCGATCCCCGGTCCCGGCTCCTGCGGTGGCATGTATACCGCCAACACCATGGCCTCGGCGATCGAAGCACTGGGCATGAGCCTGCCGGGTTCATCGGCGCAGGACGCCACCTCGGTGGACAAGACCAACGACTGCCAACGTGCAGGCGAGGCAGTCATGAACCTGCTGCGTCTGGACATCAAACCACGCGACATCATGACCAAGTCGGCCTTTGAAAACTCGATCAAAGTCGTCATCGCCCTCGGCGGCTCGACCAATGCCGTGCTGCACTTGATCGGCATGGCGCGTACCGTGGATGTCGACCTGACCCTAGACGATTTCGTCCGCATTGGCAAAGACACCCCACTGCTGGCCGACGTGCGCCCCTCGGGCAAATACATGATGAGCGAGCTGGTCGCCATCGGCGGTATCCAGCCCCTCATGAAGCGCATGCTGCATCGCGGCATGCTCGACGGCTCTTGCCTGACCGTCACCGGCAAAACCTTGGCCGAAAACCTCGCAGACGTACAGGACTATCCGGCTGATCAACAGATCATCATGCCATTTGATAAACCGATCAAAGCCGACTCACATCTGGTCATCTTGAAAGGCAACCTCGCCAGCGAAGGCGCAGTGGCCAAGATCACCGGCAAAGAAGGTCTGCGCTTTGAAGGTACCGCGCGCGTCTATAGCGGTGAAGAAGCCGCGCTGGCCGGCATCCTCAATGGCGAAGTCGTCGCGGGCGATGTCATCGTCATCAAGGACGAAGGTCCGAAAGGCGGCCCGGGCATGCGTGAAATGCTGTCTCCGACCTCTGCCGTGATGGGTAAAGGCTTAGGCAAAGACGTCGCCCTGATCACCGATGGTCGTTTTAGCGGCGGCTCGCATGGTTTCGTGGTCGGTCATATCACCCCGGAAGCCTTTGAGGGCGGCGTGATCGGTCTGGTACAGACCGGCGATGGCATCCTCATCGATGCTGAAACACGTGAGATCTCGGTCGCGGTCAGCGATGAAGAGCTGGCGCGCCGCCGCGCGGTCTGGGTACGCCCGGCACCGAAATACACCCGTGGTGTACTGGCTAAATATGCCCGTCTGGTGTCGAGCGCCTCGACCGGTGCCGTCACGGACATGAACCTCGACTAAAATGCGGATCGAACCCCCTGAGGGTTCACGGCTATAAACTCTAAACGCCTGTTTCGTTTTTAAAATAGCGGACAGGCGTTTTTTGTGCTAAAAACAATGCTGTTAATTTTTTCGCCCCCGAGTATGTAAAAAATGTCGCTGACGCGAAGATGGTTCGACCCGCTGCGGTCACGCTGGTTGCTACAACGGCCAGTGCGCCAGCCCCGGGTCTCTGATCACGGACGGGCTACGCTCACCGTGGTGATCCGCTTGGACGACGTCTATAGCTATCTGCTGGTGCAGATCATCGCCCAGTTGGAAAACCTACTCATCCCGCGCGCGCGTCCGCTGCGCATCGTGCTGTCTAATGTCCCTGCCGACCCACCCAATGGCCTCACCGTCGATCAGTGGCGTCGCTACACCTATCACGATGCCGCCGTACTCGCCCAGCAACACCGCTTTGTCTTTGTCGAAAACGCGCAAGCACCCGATCCCGAGCTGATCCAGCAGGGGCTGGATATCTTGCGTCTGACACCGCTACAAGGCGCTGATTTTCTACATCTATTGCAAAATGTCTTTCATATGGTCTGGCAGCGCCAGAGCGGCAAGCTTGCGCTGCTGCACCAGATGGCGCTACGCCGCATGGGGTCGGATCAGCAGCCGCACAATGTGCCCGTGTCCTCGGCGCTGAAGATCACCGACACGCCGCTGGATGAGGCTTATATTGCCTTTGCCGGTCGCCGTTATCTTGCTATAGACGACTTCCTGCGCCTGACCCGCCGCCTCAAGCAACAAGAGCTGCTGATCGGCGAGCCGGTGTTCCTCATCAATCATGTTGAGTGGCGTGAGCATCTGGTCAGCGATCCGGTACTGCTGGCCGATATCCAAGCCATGCAGCCCGTGCTTAAGGTCTATGGCGCGCTGGAAGACCCGTTTACCTATCTGCTGTTGCGCTATCTGCAGCAGGAGATGGTCGGCTATTACAACGTGAAGCTGAAATTTTTCCCCTTGCCCTTCCAAGGCCGTGATCATTTCGACTGGCGGCTGGCGATGCGGCTGGCCAAGCGCGTCGGTGTACCGTTCTCCCCGTTTTGTCGTCCCGATGAGGCCGGTGTGATGGCCATGGCCAAAACCCTGTCCAGCCTCAAGCACGAGGCGCGCCTCAACCGCACGCTAGAGCTGCTCGATGGTGTCTGGTCGAAAGGGCTGGACATGACTTTTGACCCGCATTTCCGTCAGATCCTGCCCGATGTCGCGCTGAGCGATCAAGCCAGCACCCAAGTCTGGCTCGACCGCAACCAGCGCGGTGCCGAGCTGCTGGGTGTGCCCGACCTGCCAGCCTTCGTGCTGCGTGTCGGGGGGCGTCGTCATGTGTTCTGCAGTCTGTATCGGGTCTGGCAGGTCGAGACTCTGCTGTCGGCGGCATTAGAAGACGTGGACTAGCGATTTACCTACACGCCGTATGGACGCGGCGTGGATTGAAATCTGGCCGATAGAGGCATACAGTCTAGGCAATGGACGCCAAGTGCAGCAGTGGACACACGGCACTATTTTAAAATAGCTACAATAACAATGCGTTGATCCAAAGGCGGTCTATGATGCCGAATCACGTCTTTTTGCGCGCGCTTCCCTCCCGCATCCCGCTTTGGCGTGTCTGGTCGCGCCTGATCACGCGCATCCACAGTTTAGAAATGTCAGAAATCCGACGAACGACGCACAAGTCAGAAATAGTTTTTGACTTAATAGTTACATCTGGTACTATTTTAATATGAGCACATCAAAACGATTAGACTTTAGCGAGATTCGCAAGCGGATCGAGACGTCGCACCAGTTGGTGACCGGCGAAGGGCTGGGCGGTGTCCAGACCAATCTGCTGATCAAATACAACGCCTGGTTGATCCATGAGTTACTGAGCACCACGCTGGCCGAGTACGGTCTCAGCGCTGCGGGCTATATCTCGATGACCATGATTAATAGTGCACCCGGTCAGATGGCCAATCCTTCCGATATGTCGCTGTGTACCGGCGAGACCCGCGCCAATATGACGCGCATTTGCGACGATCTGGTGGCGCAGGGCTGGCTGCAGCGCGTGACCAATCCCAAAGACCGCCGCCGCGTCGATATGTCGCTGACTCCTGAGGGGCTGGCCTTGCTCAAAAAAGTGATCCCCATCGCCCGTGCCAAGAACCGGGAGGTGTTTAGCGTCTTTGCCGAAGACGAGCGTGCCACACTTGAGCATCTGCTGCTGAAATTATTGGGATCGCTCGAGTCACATTTATAGGGTTTATCGGCGGATCGCCCATGATATGGTGCGAAAAGTCAGGCGGCTAGGCGGTTTCGACCGACAGCATATGTTTTGCACTTCCCGTCGTCGGGCGACCTGCTGCATCGTCGCATACGACACGGTTACACCGTAGTCCACCGTCCAGAGTTCCCCCAAGGGGTCTCTTTCCATGTAGGTAGTTACAAAATGAACTATCAAAATCGTTATCGTAATCTGCGCAGCAGTGACCGTCGTCATGTGGTTGCGCCATTGGCCTTTGCCGCGCTGCTGATCTGTGGCTGCGTGGCGCTGCCCAAGCATGATCCGGCGCCCGCACTGCATCAGCCGCAGCCCAGCGAGTTTGTGACGGGCAGTCGCGGTCAGTGGCCAGCGGCAACCTGGTGGCAGAGCCTGCACGACGCCCAGTTGGATCAGCTTATTGCCCAAGCCCTGCAAGGCTCACCGGATGTGGCGATCGCCGCTGCACGGGTGCACCAAGCCCAAGCCGCCACCGACAGCACTCAGGCGGCCAGTGGCGCAAACCTGACCGCCAATGCCACCTTGAGCCGCACGCGCTATAGCGAAAACAGCTTCTACCCACCACCGATTGGTGGCGCGACCGCATGGGATGCCGAGCCGTCGCTTAATTTCTCTTACGATTTTGATTTCTGGGGGCGCAACAAGCAGGCACTGCAAGCCGCACTGGGTCGTGAAGCGGCCAGTCGCGCCGAGCTGGCCGGTGCTGCCGCGTCGCTGTCCGCCGCCGTGGCGAGCCAATACTACCAATGGCAGGTACTCAATCAGCGTATCACCCTGCAGCAGCAAATCGCCCGCGATCAGCAGCATCTGGTCGATATCGAGCTAAAGCTGGTCAAGGCTGGTCTGTCGTCAGGCACGGCACTGTCCCAGCTGCGCGCCAATGCGGCGCTGCCGCAGCAGACCTTGGTGCAGCTCAAAGCGCAGCGCGCCCAAGCACTGGCCGCACTGAAGTCTCTGGTCGCCAGTGGCGCAGATTTCCCACCGCTTGCGGCCAAGCCTCTG